>CADBPB010000090.1 GCA_902796525.1 uncultured Erysipelotrichaceae bacterium
ATCGGTCTGTCGGCATTCGCTGCCGCAAACAATCTCATGAGTTTCTTCTGGGCGATCCCCGGAGGCATGCTGGCGGTATCCAGACTGATGATCAGCGTGAGCGTAGGCGAAGAAGACCGTCAGTCCTTATGCGATGTTTTCAGAGTCATGTTTGCATGCTTCATTCCGCTGATGATCGCGATCAATGTGCTGACCATCGTCTTTGCCGGACCGCTGGCTGCCATCTATTTCAGGGACGTCACTTCGCTGGTCCATCTCTGGACGGCCTCCTGTCTGCGCATCCTGCCTCTGTGCATGTCGTTCAGCATCATGATGATGCATTTCGCCTGCTACGGTCAGACGTCGAATAAGCAGGTCTTCGTCAATGTGCTTTCTCTTTTGGATGGCGTCGTGTGTGTCGGTCTGTTCTCGTTCCTGCTGATCGGGAAGATGGGGATCCAAGGCGTCGCCTGGGCCAATGTCCTGAATGGCGTCGTCACCACGGCGTATATCATTCTCTATGCCTGTTTCATGAAGAAGCGTTTTCCTAAAAGCATGGACGACCTGCTGGTGATTCCGGATGGCTTCGGCGTTGCGGAAGAGGAAAGGATCGATTTGAATCTGACGTCGATGGATGAAGTCGTACAGGTTGCGCAACAGATACAGAATTTCTGCAAAGAAAGAGGAATCGATGAACGGAGATCCTATCTGGCCGGTCTGGCCATGGAAGAGATGGCCGGGAATGTCATCGAACACGGATTCCGCAAAGACAATAAAAAGCACAGCGTGGATATCCGTGTCTCACACAAGGATGAGGACATCATTTTAAGGATCAAGGACGACTGCGTGCCGTTCGATCCGCAAGATAGAAACAAGATCACCGCAGGGGATGATCTTGTGAAGAATATCGGTATAAGAATGATCTATCAGATGAGCGATGATATCGATTATCAGAATATCCTGGGACTGAATGTCCTGACGATCAGGATCTGATCATCTTTCTTTCATATCATAGAGAAAGACCTCGTGGATCTCTTCGCTGTATCCGTCATAGAAGCCCTGGGGCATGCCCAGAACGATGCGGGCTCCGCGGTTGTACAGCATGAGGAAGAGGTCTTTTTCTTTGTCGAAAGTGAGTCCTTCGATCTCTCCCTGCAGGATCACATCATCAAAAGTGCGCTCCAGTACGACATCGGCTGATGTCCTGTCTTCATTGACATTGATGCGATACATATGATCCGGCTCGCCGTCATCCGCGATTCCGTCGTCGCAAGTCACATAAAGATCGCCGTCACAGCAGGCGACCCCCTGCATCCATTCCGGAGAAGGCTGAAGATGCATGCGTCCGAGGTATTCCGTCGTATCCAGGTCATACATATAGAGATAGGAACTGGATTCGTCATCCACCCAGGAAGTCATGTAGACGATGCGGGAATCTCCGTCGACGGCGATCCCTGAACACTCCAGCTGTCCGGTTTCGGCGTTGAAAGGGAAGATCCGTTTCAGTTCAAGGGTATCTCCGTCATAGACTGCGATCTGTATGTTTCTGCCTGCGCCATCCATGAAGTATTCGACACCGAGATACAGCTCGTTCTGATAGACATCGATGTCGCCGATGTGGTTGACTTCAAGTTCATAGCCTTCGAGCGGATGATCGTTTACGGCAATGATGTTGAAATCTTTGTCGTACTTGGTCAGCGTCGTTGAACCGCTGACCCAATAATAATCGCCTTCGCTGCAGATGCCCTGACGTCCGTTGACCGCCTTTACATCGCTTAAGGTATAGGAATGTTTCGGCAGCATTTCTTTCTCGCTGTCTTCCGGACGCAGAGCGGCATCCTGTCGGGAAGCGTGACCTTCGTCGCTTCCGGAACAGCCAGAGAAAAGGATCAGAAAGCTTACAGTCAGCAGTATCGTTCGATGTTTCTTAGCCACGGTCTTTCCTTTCACATGATCAGTAGGATCGCAAGAGAGATTAGCCCGGAGAAGGGCACGATCGGCAGCAGATACAGAAGTCTCACCGGAAACAGGGCATAAAGCTTTTCAAAAACGATATTATCGGGATCATAGGTAAAGACATAGTTGGCGATCGGATTCAGGCCGCTCTTGCGCAGAGTGTGATTGATCAGGTGGGCGATCAGTGCGAGCAGGAAAAGCAGAAGCATGTTCCAGAGGGCGTCTTTCAGATCGGGAGCATATACCTTCAGCGTATAGAAACTCAGACAGGTGATGATCAGCAGGCCGTGGTAGCCGTAGAATCCGACTGCCTGTTTCGAATAGAACAGCTGATCGTTGTTGTAGCTGTCGGGCATGACATAAGCCAGGATGGCGCCTAAGGTACCGAGAATGATGCAGAAGGCCATCAGGTGCCGGTTCCCGGTAAGGGCGGCAAGGATGCACAGGATCGTCGACTGGTTGCACAGGTAGCAGGGCAGTTCGTTGCAATAATTGTAATCGGAACGGATGTCCTTCAATGAGAATTTATAAATCCGTAGGACGATCAGCTCGATGATACTCAAGGTCAGGATCAGCCTGAGACGGCTTTGTTCCGGAAGTCCGTTTCCCAGAACCGTCAGCACGAAAAGACCCAGACCGGTCAGTATGGCATAGAACCACCATCCCGCCCCAAAAACGGTGATACGGAATTCTTTAGACAGGAACGGACATCTCTTCTTCATTAAGGTTATTATAGTAAAAACGCAAGGCGCCTTCCATGTCCATGCATCTTCCGTAATCATGAAGGCCATATGATGGCTGTAAATAGTGTAAAATTTTAAGAAAGATACATAATCATTCATGGAGGTGATCACAGATGTTCGATCCATTATATCAGCCTTATCCTTCCAACCGCTACTGCGTCACTGCCCGTAACGGGATGGTGGCGAGCGGTTCCAATCTGGCGACGGCAGCGGGATTGGAGATCATGCGGAAAGGAGGAAACGCGATCGATGCGGCCGTAGCGACAGCGGCGGCTTTGACCGTGGTCGAACCGACGGCGAACGGTCTGGGTTCGGATGCGTTTGCGCTGGTTTGGGTCAAAGATCAGTTGTACGGTCTCAATGCGTCCGGATATTCGCCTGGAAACATTTCCCTGGAAGAAGTCAGAAAGAAATCTCCGGACGGCCAGATGCCCCGTTACGGCTGGACGCCGGTCATGGTTCCCGGTGCGGTCAAAGGCTGGGGAGCGCTGCTGAAGCGTTTCGGCAGGCTGCCGCTGAAGGAAGTTCTGGAGCCGGCGATCCGTTATGCCGAGGAAGGCTACCCTCTGTCGCCTCTTCTGGCGGGCATGTGGGAGAGAGCCGTGGACATCTATCACCGTCGGTTCGACGGCCAGAAGGAATATGAAAACTGGTTCCGTACCTTTACGAAGGACGGGGAATCTTATCACTTTGGAGAGATCGTGAAACTTCCGGATCATGCGAAGACATTGAGACTGATTGCAGAAACGGATACGGATGCCTTCTATCAGGGAGAGATCGCGGATCAGTTCGTCCGGCAGTCGCAAAGAGACGGAGGATGTTTCGTCAAGGAAGATCTCAGCGAGTACGACATCGAATGGGTCGACCCGATCAGTGTGAACTACCGCGGCTATGATGTGTGGGAGATCCCGCCGAACGGCCAGGGGATCGTCGCCCTGATGGCCCTGAATATGCTGAAGAATTTCGATTTCAGCGAGAAAGAAGATATCGATACTTATCACAAGCAGATCGAAGCGATCAAGATCGCTTTTGCGGAAGCCAAACACCATGTGACCGATCCGCGGAAGATGATCATCGATTACCATGATCTGCTGAAGGAAGAATACGGCAGGAACCGGGCAAGACTGATCAGAGAGAAAGCTTTGCTGCTGGAACCGGTCGAAGTCCCGAAGAGCGGGACTGTCTATCTGTGTACGGCAGATGGCGAAGGAAACATGGTTTCTTACATTCAGAGCAACTACATGGGTTTCGGTTCGGGGATCGTTCTGGAAGGCTATGGCGTTTCCTTACAGAACCGGGGTGCCGATTTCTCGCTCGATCCGCATAAGGCCAACGCTCTGGAACCGCACAAGAAGTCTTACCACACGATCATCCCGGGTTTCCTGACCAGGGATGGAAAAGCCATAGGACCGTTCGGGGTCATGGGAGGCTACATGCAGCCGCAGGGTCATCTTCAGGTATTGATG
>CADBPB010000091.1 GCA_902796525.1 uncultured Erysipelotrichaceae bacterium
AGATTCATCTCAGCAATAGATTCAATAAAAATACGATTCTTCTTTGTACAAAATCATAAATATGTTAGAATATTATGTGCAGATGAATCATCTGAATGTGGCTCAGCTTGGTAGAGCGCTGCGTTCGGGACGCAGAGGCCGCGGGTTCAAATCCCGCCATTCAGACCATTGTCGATCAATCCGGAGCGATCCGGATTTTTTTATGTAAAAAGCCATGACCGTTCATGGCTTGTTTAATGGATGCGTATCTTCTTGCATCGCCTCTATTCTTTCTTCCTCAGTGATCCAGCCGTTATCCTGCATCGTTTTCAGGACCCATTCCTGACGCTGTTTCGCCATCTCATAGCCGGTCGACAGCTGATAGATCGAAGGAGCGTTCGGCAGTCCTGCCAGCATCGCAGCCTGCGCCAGCGTCAGATCGCCTACAGAAGCGTCGTAATAGCCTTCGGCTGCTTTCGCTATCCCATAGTAGGAATCTCCATAGTAATTCATGTTCACGTACAGCGCCAGCAGCTCCTGCTTGCTGTAATGCTTCTCCAGATCGAAGAGAAGATAGATCCCTGCGATCTTTTCCTCCATCCCGTTGATATAACCGCCCAGATAGAGATTCTTCGCGATCTGTTCCGTGATCGTCGAACCGCCCTCGATGACCTCTCCGGCTTGAAGGTCATGATACAACGCTCTTGCAAGAGCGACGAAATCGTAGCCTTTTCTGGTAAAGAAACGTTTGTCTTCTACTGCGATCACCGCATTGATGAAATCTTCATCCAGTTCTTCGTATGGAACATAATCCTCTTTTGAAGCATAGGAATCGACCGCATCTTTCAAAGGCAACGCTTCGATCTCTCTTTTGTAACGGAAATAGCCTTGATACAGCAAGGTTCCTGCTGCGGCCGCAAAGACCAGCAGCAGGATACCCAGGATCTTTAATAGATGTCTTCTCATTCCAGATTCAATCTGCGATCCAGAATGAACCAAGTCAGTGCCGCATACAGACTCGCACAGACGATCGGCGGAAGGATCAGCGCAAGGTCATCAACGAACACATGAGCTGCAGGCGTTATCGTTTCGGTTAGATCGACCAGCGAGACCCACAGGAAAGAACGGGCGACACAGACGACGATCAGGAAGGCGACCGCGATCATCTTCTGATTCTTGCTGAAGAGATGACCGACCGCCATGGCCGCATAGATCAGACAGATCGAAGCGACCATCTCCAGCATCACGAACACGATGACCTGCAGGATGGTGATAAGGACTTCCTTTTGGATCAGACCGAAAGCCTGGAACAGTTCCCTGAAGAAAAGCGCAACTTCCCTGATGCTTCCCATCACGGCTCCCATGATCAGCAGACACAGGCAAAGCATCAGTCCTTCTATGAAAGCCCAGATGACCGCATTGATCACTTTCGCTGCGATATGCGTCGCCGTGCTTACCGGCAAAGCAAAAGACAGATAGCCTTCGTTCTTCAGCAAGCCGCGAGAGAATCTGGTCACAACAAAGAACACCGTAGCGATGATGGATCCGTTCAGCGCCGCCATAAACAGGAACGCAAAGATCGAAAACAGAAGGCCCTGATCGAAATGGAATTTGACCATCAGAGAGAACACTACCGTTAATGCGATCAGAGCCACATAAATCGGATACAGGCTCCTGAACATCGCTTTGAAATCATATTTGATCAGTTTCCCTAACATTTGAATACCTCCCTGAAATACTCATCGACACTCTTGCCGGTTTCATCTCTTAATTCATCGACACTTTTATGAAGCACGACTTTTCCTTCCTTGAGGAAGATCGCTTCATCCAGAACGTTCTCGACATCGGCGATCAGGTGCGTCGAAATCAGCACGGTCGCTGTCTCGTCATAATTGGAAATGATCGTCTTTAAAATATAGTCTCTGGCAGCCGGATCGACGCCCGCGATCGGTTCATCGAGCAGATACAGTTTCGCATGTCTGGACATCGTCAGGATCAGCTGTACCTTTTCTTTCGTACCCTTGGACATCTTCTTTAAGGGCATCTCCAGGTCGATATTTAGCGAATCCAGCATCTCCATCGCTCTGTTTCTGTCGAAATCAGCGAAGAAATCTCCATACATATCCAGGAGTTCCTCGGCCTTCATCCAGTCCGGCAGATAGTTGCGATCCGGCAGATAGGACACCAGAGCCTTGGTCGTTGGCGAAGGAAGTTCGCCGCAGATCCTGACTTCACCCTCTGTCGGTACCAGCAATCTGGATGCCAGCTTGATCAGGGTCGTCTTGCCTGAACCGTTCGGTCCCAGCAGTCCGATGATCCTGCCTTCTTCCAGCTGCAGATCGACGCCATCCAGCGCCTTGACCGGACCATAGTACTTACACAAACCGTTGCATACCATCGTTTCCATCATTGTTTATCCTCCCAATGTTTCACGGCATCTTTGATCATCTTGTCATCCATGCCCAGTTTTCTAAGATTTGCAAACATCTCGGCGATATAGCCGTCGCTGATATCGCTTCGCAATTCCTCTATCCCTTTCTCATCGATACTGACGAAGCGTCCACTGGTCCGTTCGCTCTGAACCAGTCCCTGCCGTTCCAGTTCCGCAAACGCCTTCTGGACCGTGTTGGGATTGACCCCGAGTTCCATGGCCAGGTCTCTTACCGCCGGCAGTTTATCGCCGCTGCGATACTTACCTGCTACGATATCGGCCTTCATGATATTGATGATCTGAAGATAGATCGGAACATCATCAGTAAATTTCCATGTCATAGTAAATCCTTTCTATTGTATTAATACACTAATACAATAACACACCTTATGCATCCCTGTCAACAGGTTTAGAAAAAGAGTCTTGCGACTCTCTCCATTGTTTGATCAATAAAAAGACAGCTTCCTGCTGTCTTATATTTCTAAATCAGATGCGCTTTCTTGAGCCGGACTACCAGAACCGGAATCAGGATCAGCTGGATGATGATGCCCGGGATCGCGGTAACGAACGCCGCCGAGATCCAGGCGTTCAAGGAATAGGATCCCGCCTTGAAGATCAAGGCATTCAGGATGCCATAAGTGACTCTGCCGCAAAGCATCGCCAGGATCAGCACGACATAGGCCTTGGCATAATCGTTCTTGATTTTGATGATCCTGTTGAAGATGCCGGTCATCAGTCCATAGACGGCCAGCTCGCAAAGCATGCCTGGCAATACCGGTGTCGGAGGCATGCCGAAAATGAAGTGCGACAGAACAGGCGTGAGGATGCCGCAAAGCAATCCGAAAAGCGGTCCTACCGCAAAACCGGAAATCAGTACCGGAATATGCATCGGCAGAAAGATGCTGCCGGCGTTCGGTATCATGTGGAATGCCTGAGGCAGAACGACACCGATCGCGATAAATAAAGCTGTCAATACGAGTTGTCTGGTTTTCATGTTTCCCTCCAATAAAAAAACAAAAGATATCCCTTCCTTCTGGAAAAGTGATATCTTCCTGATATCGTTGCGTCTAAGAAATATTTAAGGCTTCAGCCGGACGTCCTGCTTCCTGCAGAACTATTTCATTATATCACGGATCATGGCGATCGCTTCATCGATCAGCTCGCCCGTGGACTTGTCTCTCGCCCCGGCAACCAGGACCTCGCATTTGTTTAAGGGGATCAGGATCTTGGTGGCATCGGAGGATCCTACCGCCCGCGCCATGGCAGACGTCACTTCCCCCAGCAAGGCATCGGGGATGATGATGCCGATTGGACCGACGATCAGATCGGCGCTCTTACATCCGACGATCACGGCATTCTCCCCGGTCGCCGCTTCATCCGCTCCTGCCTTCAGCATGTTCGTAGTGGCGGTCGAATTCGTGCCGATCGCCCTTACCGAAACCTCGGGAAACGATTCCTTGATACTTTTTACCAGCAGGCGGCCGACATTGCCGCCCTGTCCGTCGATGACGATCATTTTCATTTAGTTCACCCCAAAGAACGCTTTGAACTGCGTTTCTTCCTCCTGCAGGATCGCCGCATCCAGTTCGGCTCTGGCATCTTCCTGCAAATCGGAAATTCCGGTCGTAAAGCGCACCGCTTCGCCGTTTTCGATATAAAGGAAATTCGGCGCATAGATCCGCTTCTCGCCGACTTCGATCTCTTCTTCGTCGACCGTTAACGTATAATCTGCCAGAAGATCTTCCCACCGCTTCAGCAGTTCCCGATAGGCTTCCGTACCTTCCAGGACCTGCAGCAGTTCGCCGTCTTCATATCTGTACTGATCCCTTAAGATCTCGTTGTGTTCATCGTCCCAGATCTGCACATAGTAGATCGTTTCGACTTTCGCTTCTTTGGCGATCTCAATGGCCTTCTCGATCACGCTGCGGCACCACGGACACATTTCGTCGCCGATGTAGACATAGAAGGTTTTCTTGTCATCCATCTTCTTCACGATCTCTTCGGCGGATACTTCCACGAACGGGTTATCCGGAGCGATGGTCACGGAACGGTGCTCCTTGCCGGAAGAATTCGTTTTCCCGTTCAGCGATTCGTAAGCCTGCTTAAAATCCAGGTGTTCCGTATCATGGTAGTCATCTCCGCAGTCATCGATGAGATCGCAGCCATGCACGGGTTCGCTCGGTTTCTTCTTCGGCGTACAGCCGCACAAGATAAGTAATACGCTTAACAGGATCAGCATTTTTTTCATCATTCAGGTACTCTGCTTAAGAAAGTCTTATATAAAGCCAGATAAAGGATGACGGCGACAAAGACGCAGACGATCGCGTTGATCGCTGTCGCTCCGGCCACCCAGGTCGCAATGATCTTGGCTGCTTCCTGAGGAATGCCCAGGATGTACTGGCGATAGAAATAGCCGACGATCGGATCGAACAGCACATTGAAGCCAAGGCCTACAAATGCCGACAGACCCGCGACCATGATGATCTCGTTGCGTTCCGTCTTGTGCTTCAGGTCCAGTTTCCTGGCGATCGTTCCGGCAATGAAGCCGATCATGAATTTCAGGATAAAGGTCTTAGGCGCGGAAGTGATGTAACGGGGATCGATCAGATCGGCAATCGACAGACCGATCGCTCCGGACAGTCCGCCATAGACAGGTCCCAGGAACCACGAAGAAAGTACGACGACCGCGTTGGCGATATGGATCGCTGTCGAAGTGCCTGCCGTGACCGGGATCGTGATCTTGCCGTAAGTGAAAGCGACATAGTTGATCACCGCAAACATCGCCGCATAGACCAGTTTTCTTGTTCTGTTATTGTTCATCTCTCTTATTATCCCCCTTTGTGCTGGAAGTAATCAAGGCATCCGCATGGATGGTCGAGCCGTCCGCCACGAAGGTATCGCCGCCCAGGATGGTCGCATTCGCATAGAGCGTGACATGGTTGCCGATGTTGGGATGACGTTTCCAGCCTTTCTGCAGGTGTCCGTTCTCGTCTTCCTTGAAACGTTTGACGCCCAAGGTGACGCCATGGTACATCCTCACGTTGTCGCCAACCACGGTCGTTTCGCCGATGACGATGCCCTGACCGTGGTCGATGCAGAAGGATTCGCCGATCTGGGCGCCTGGATGGATGTCGATCGCCGTCGTTTCCCGACCCAGTTCACCGATGACCCTGGCTAATACCGGTACGCCTGTTTCATACAGCTGATGGGCGATCCGGTAATGGAAGATCGCATAGAAACCGGGATAGGAAAGAATGATCTCGGTATATGCCTTGCAGGCGGGGTCGCCATAATAGATGGCTTCCACATCCTTGTAGAGTTTCTGCTGTATTTCCGGCAAGGCTTCGATGAAACGGGTGATGATCGTTCCGTCATCGGAAAGTTTGGCGATCTCGCCGCCAAGACCGCTTTCGATCTTATCCAGCAGCTCTTCGCGATCCAGTTCCTCTTCGCTGAAATAGCGTCCGAAAAGCAGCAGACGCAGATCACTCAGCACTTCCTTGATCTTGCCGACATCCAGCGTATAGTCCGTCTCGACAAAACTGCTATAGTTATCCGTAATACTTCGGGCGATTTCTTTCTTATCCATATCGATCTACTCCTCTCCAAACAACGCGGTCGACAGATAGCGGTCTCCGGAATCCGGAAGGATGACGACGATCGTCTTTCCGGCATTCTCTTCTTTTTTTGCCAGTTCGATGCCTGCCCATAACGCGGCGCCGGCCGAAATGCCTACCAGCAGTCCTTCCCTCTTGCCGAATAAAGCGCCGGTAGCGATCGCATCTTCGTTGGCGACCCGGATGATCTCGTCATAGACTGTCGTATCCAGCACGGATGGAATGAAGCCTGCGCCGATGCCTTGTATCTTGTGCGGTCCCGCCTGTCCGCCGGATAGTACCGGGGAGCTGTCCGGTTCGACCGCGACGACTTTGACTTCCGCTTTCCGTTCCTTGAGATATCTGCCGGTTCCGGTAATCGTACCGCCGGTCCCTACCCCGGCAACCAGGATATCCACTTCGCCATCGCTATCATTCCAGATCTCCGGTCCGGTCGTCTCATAGTGAGCTTTCCAGTTGGCCGGATTGTCGAACTGGGCAGGGATGAAAGCATTCGGGATCTCTTTGGCCAGTTCTTCCGCTTTGGCGATCGCTCCTTTCATGCCTTTGGCTCCTTCACTCAGGACGATCTCGGCGCCATAGGCCTTGATCAGTTTCCTGCGTTCGATGGAGAACGTTTCCGGCATGACGATGATGACCCGATAGCCTTTCGCGGTACCGACGGATGCCAGACCGATGCCGGTATTGCCGGATGTCGGTTCGATGATGACGGAGCCTTCTTTCAGAATGCCTCTTGCTTCGGCATCTTCGATCATCGAACGGGCGATGCGGTCTTTGATCGATCCGGTCGCATTGAGGTATTCCAGTTTACCTAAGAGTCTCGCTTTGAGATCGTATTCTTTTTCCAGATGCATGAGTTCCATCAACGGGGTATTTCCGATCAGTTCAAGTGCGTTGGTTCTGATGTTTGTCATGTTGTTTTCCTTCTTTCTGATATGTGACGGTAAATAAAATCCAGGATATGAAACCTGGATCTTGATGCTTGGAATAACGGAATGCTTGTATTAAAACATTTCCTGACAGCGGACCCAGGTCATACTAATACAGCAGCAGCAACAAACGTTCTTTCTGTGATTCATATCCTGTCTCCTTTCGCCGTCAGCTTATTTATACTGTACTCCTGCCAAAAGAATATTGCAAACGATATTATCGGCAGGTGTGCTGATCGAACCAGTCGCTGATCTCCTGCAGACGGCGGATCCGGTGGGACGGCTTGCCGCTGCGTGAAAGTTCATGGTTTTCCCCATGGAACAGGACCAGCCGGGTCTCGATATCGCGTTCGGCCAGCGCCTGCATCATCTGCATGCCTTCCGGGAACGGACAGCGGTAATCCTGGTCGGAATGGATGAAGAGGGTCGGCGTCTTGACGTTGTCGGCATACTTCAATGGCGAGTGTTCCCACAGCTTGTCCACATCTTTCAGCATGTCGTCCGTGCCGTTCTGGTCGGTCGCGAAATAGAAACCGATGTCGCTCAGATAAGTAAAGCCCGGCCAGTTGGCGATGGAACGCTGGGAAGCGGCGCAGCAGAAACGGTCGGTGTGACCGATGATCCAATTAGTCATGAAGCCGCCATAGGAACCTCCGGTCTCGCAGAGCCTTTCCGTATCGATCGACGGATACTTCTGCAATACCGCATCGACGAAATCCATCAGGTTTTTAAAGTCGATATAGCCGTACAGCCCCCGGATATCGGCAAACGCATCGCCGCGTCCGTCGGAACCGCGGATATTGGTAAACATGACGAAGTAGCCCTTCGAAGCCCATACCTGCATCTCATGGAAGAAGGCTTTGGAATAGATCGCCCGCGGACCGCCATGCACATCCAGGACAGCCGGATATTTCTTTTTCTTGTCGTAGTCTTTCGGCAAAAGGACCCAGCCATTGAGTTCCAGGCCTTCCGAAACATAAGTCAGCTCCTGCGGTTTGGCGACGTATTTATTTTTCAGGACGTTCTTATTGAACGAGGTCAGCTGTTTCGTCTTCTTCGTTCTGAAGGAATATTCATAGAGTTCCGGCAGGCTGAGATCATCGCTGCCGCAGAAGATGATCCTGTCATCGCTGGCATCGAAGAACGAGATTAGAGGCATCTTCAGGATAGTCTTGCAGCGGATCTTGGAATCGATGCTCCATAGTTCCACATGATCCTTTTCCGTAGCCAGAGTATAAAGGATATCGTTCCTGACGGCATTTCCTTTGCCTCCGCCCAAAAGCGTATCGGTCGCTACCGCATCGTATAAGGAACGGTCCGGACTTTCCAATGGGAGCAGTTTTCCCTCTTCCAGCAAGTGGAACTTTCCGGTTTCGTTGATACCGTAAGTCTTGCCATCGCTTGCATAGACATATGGTTTTCCGTTCAGATAACTGACATCCATGATCATCCTGTCCTGTCTGTCATACAGGCAGACATTCTTGTTCGTATCGGGATCATAAAGATACAGATCGTCATAGAGCGGTCTCTTACGGTGATAGCTGCTGCCCCAGTAGCAGATCTTCCTGTCTTGCATTTCAAAGCCGGAGACGGAGAATTCTTTCCCGGTGATGCGTTTCGCTTTGAAAGGTTTTAACGTCGCAATAAACAGCGCCTTGCGCTTCTTGTTGATGAAGCCTGCGCCGTTGTGCCAGTAAGG
>CADBPB010000092.1 GCA_902796525.1 uncultured Erysipelotrichaceae bacterium
AGGAAAGACCTTGCTTCGTGCAAGCTCCGCAGTATTCATGATAGGGACAGATCTTTTTTTCTTTCATTTCTTATCCAGACGGACCACGCATTCGCAATGGATCGTGTACGGAAACATATCGACTGGATGGATCTTGCCGATATGATAGGCATTCTCAAAGAGTTTGAGATCTCTTGCCAGAGTCTGAGGGTTGCAGGAAACATAAACGATCCTGCTGATTTCATGGCTGATCAATGAGTCGATCAGTTCCGCTGATAGGCCTTTGCGGGGAGGATCGACGATGACGATATCTTTGTCTTTCAGATATGTATCCATTCCCTTGGAAGCATCCGCCAAAACGAAATCGACATTGTCTATGCGGTTCATCTTCGCGTTCTCTTTCGCATTGGCTACGGCTTCTTTGACGATTTCCACGCCAGTGACCTGCTTCGCTGTTTCTGCCATGAACAGCGATATCGTGCCGATGCCGCAATACAGGTCGAGGATCCTGATGCCTTCGCCGCATTCCGACAGCTCCCTGATCAGTTCATACAGTTTCAGCATCTGCCGGTAATTCACCTGATAGAAGGACTTTAATGAGATCTTTACCTTGATTCCATGGAATTCATCCATGATGTATGGCTTTCCGTAAAGAAGGATCTCTTCTTCTCCCAGAATGACATTGGTTTCCTTACTGTTGATGTTGAGAATGACGGAAGAGATCGATGGATGCTTTTCAATCAGAGTATCTACGATATCCGTCAGATCGATCTTCTCACACGCAATGAATCCCAGCATCACTTCTTTGAGATCGTGGCTCTGTTTGATCAGGATATGACGTATCTTTTTTGCCTGAGTGAAGCCTTTCAGCAGTTCTTTCAGATCTTCGATGATCCGGTTCGCCGTCTCGGACTCGATCAGACAGTCGTCGAATTCGACGATGTCGTTGGAATATTTGCGGTAGAATCCCATTCTGCCCTCTCTGTATGGGATCTGGACTTTGTTGCGGTAATAGTAGTGCACATCATCGGGAACGATATCCATGACCTCAAAAGGTTTCAGGATGTTTGCCAGGATCTCTTTCTTGAGCCGCAGCTGGCAGTCATAGCTGATATGACGGAAATCGCAGCCTCCGCATTTGTAGGCGATCGGACAGTCGGATGCCACTCTCTCAGGAGATGGAAAGATCAGTTTTTCGATGATCCCGTAACTGTAGGACTTCTTTTCCTTGGTGATCCTGACATCGGCGATCTCGCCTTTGATCATCTCCTTGACAAAAACCACTAAATCTCCGCATTTAGCGATCCCCGAGCCATCTATGGCCATATCGACGCATTCACACCTGACGATATCGTTTTTCATAGAATAAAAAACTTCATGTCTCCATGAAGTTAATCGCCTGAACCTTCTTCGGAAGCTTCCTCTTCCGGAACCTCTTCCGTTTCCGGAGTCAGTCCCTCCAGTTCGGCAGCCAGGGCCGGATCTTTCGGATGAGCCATATCATCGATCCCATATGTCGCTTCCATGGAATTCTTATGCAGCAGCTTGTACTGTCTCGCGTTCTCCGCGCCGATCGGACTGGCTTCTGCCGTCGTATAGACATTGATCTGCAGATCATACATCTTCTTGGAATCGGTCGCGGTGAAATAAGTATTGATCGGCAAAGCGCTGTTGACTTTATTGTAAGCGGATGTGACGATCGAATCGATTTCATCCTCGCTTAAGCTGTCGTTGGTATCGATAAAGATCTTCAGCTGTCCTTCGGATAAAATGACATCGACGCTTTCCACGGAACCGATCGATCCAAGGTCTGTCTTTAACGCGGATACCGCATCGTTGGTGATGGCCGGATCAAGATCGGCATCGAAACGTGAACCATCGCGCGGAGAACCGGTCTGCAAGGCCGAGACGCCCAAAATGGTCAGAAAAGCGATGACCGGGATCGCGATGATGATACTGCCGATGATCAGGATAAGCGCTGATTTCGATAGTCTTTTCTTTGCTTTCTTTGTTTTTGTCTGTTTGATTTCGCTCATAAATACTCCATAAGATATTCTATCACATATCAGAGCAGCTTTCCAAACTCTGTCTCATCGATCGTAGTTACGTTCAGTTCCTGGGCTTTGCGCAGCTTGGAACCGGCTTCCTTGCCATAGATGACATAGTCGGTATTCTTCGATACGGAAGATGCCACATGGGCGCCGAGATTCTCCAGCAGTTCGCTGATCTCGTTGCGCGTATAGTTTTCCAAAGTGCCGGTCACCACCACGGTCTTGCCGTTGAAGACGGAATCATTGGAAATGCTGTTGTCGATATAGTCCATATTGACGCCGAACAGTTTCAGCTGGCGTATCATTTCAAGGTTGTTTTCTTCCGCAAAGAAATCGCGGATGTATTCGGCGGTGATCGGTCCGATATCCTTGATCTCGCTCAAGGATTCGAAAGACGCTTCCATAAAACGGTCCATGTTTCCGTAATAGGAAGCCAGGATCTTGGCCGCTTTCTCTCCTACCTGCCGGATCCCCAGGCCATAGATCAGCCGTTCCAGAGAATTCTGCTTGGAGCCTTCGATCGCTTCGATCAGATTGTTGTAGGATTTCTCGCCGAATTTCTCCAAAGAAAGAATCTCTTCCCTGCGGTTGTGCAGTTTATAGATATCTTCGAAGCTGTTCAATAGTCCCGCATTAAAGAAGGCCTCGACCCGTTTTTCACCCAGACCGTCGATGTTCATCGCATTGCGCTCCGTAAAGTGAGCGATCGAATAGACCAGTCTGGCTTTGCATTCGCTGTTGACGCAGTAATGGGCAGCTTCATCTTCGAAGCGGTATAATCTGCCTCCGCAGACCGGACAGTATTCCGGAAAGACATAACGCGGCAGATCCTTTTTGCGGTCTTCTTTGATCGCCCTGACCACTTCAGGAATGATATCTCCCGCTTTTCGGACGATGACCTGATCGCCGATGCGGATATCCTTGTCTTTGATGTTGTCCTCGTTGTGCAACGTCGCGAAAGAAACGGTCGTGCCGGCGATCCTGACCGGTGTCAGTTTCGCATTCGGCGTACATTTCCCTGTTCTGCCTACCGTGATAAAAATATCTTCCACGGTCGTTTTGACTTCTTCGGCCGGAAATTTATATGCGATCGCCCATTTCGGGATCCTGGAAGTAAAACCCAGTTTGTTCTGCAAGGCATAGGAATTGACTTTGATGACCATGCCATCGATCTCATAAGGAAGATCATTTCTTATCTTTGCGGTCTCTTCGATATAGTTTATGACTTCTTCGATGTCATGGAACAGTTTCGTATTCTCATTGACGATGAAGCCAAGCCTTCTGGCATACATCAGCGAGCCGTAATGGGTATCCGAATTGACGTCATCCGGTACATGGTACCAGAACCCGTCCAATCCTCTTGTAGCGCAGATCCTTGAATCAAGCTGACGGATCGAACCTGCCGCGGCATTTCGCGGATTAGCAAACTCTTCTTCGCCGTTGTTCAGACGTTCCCGATTGACCCGGTTGAAAGATGCTTTCGGCATATACACTTCACCGCGGATCTCGTAACGCTGGCTGTATGGAATGGTTTTGGGGATCGTATGGATGGTGCGGACATTGCTGGTGACGTCTTCCCCGGTAATGCCGTCGCCTCTGGTGACTGCCTGCTGGAACTGTCCGTTCTCGTATCGCAGAGACATGGCCAGTCCGTCGATCTTGTATTCGGCGCAATATTCGACATCCGGATAGATATCCGTGATCTTCTTGGACCATTCCCGCAGCTCGTCATACGAAAAGACATCGCCCAGCGATAGCATCGGTTTTTCATGATCGACCTTCTGGAATTCGCTTAAAATCTCAAAACCGACCCTTTTGGTCACAGAATCCGGATCATCCATTTCCGGATATTTCTCTTCCAGTTCCTGCAGTTCCCTGAACAGCGCATCATATTCGCTGTCCGGAACCGTCGGTCTGTCCAAAGTATAGTATTCGTAGCTGTAACGTTTCAGCAATCGTCTCAGTTCGAGAAGTCTCTGTCTTTCATCCATAACTAAATTATACCTTTATTGCGATCGTTTGGATGAATAATTGCGGGCTCAACCTGTACATAACCAACACGCTATTTGAGAGGATCCACCGGAATGAACTGTAATACTTACTTTTTAATACATTATAGGTTATAATTGATATGTTTTGATTAAAAGGAGCTTATATGACAGACAAGAAAGAAAAAACTACGAATACTGCACAGGCTTTTGATACCCCGATCACCGAAAGGATCCCTTGGGCAAAAGCCTCTGAACAAAGCGAGATCCCGCTGACGCTGGAATACTTTGACGGATCGATGGCAGATGCAATCGAAGAAATGGCTAAGAAATATCCGACTTCGGTTGCCTTCGATTTCATGGGCAGATCCACGACCTATCGCAGGATGGTCGAAGAGATCGAAAAATGTGCACGTGCGCTGCGCACGATCGGCGTCAGAGAGAACGACTGTGTCACGATCGCAATGCCGAACTGTCCGCAGGCGATCTTCCTGTTCTATGCGGTCAACCGCATCGGTGCGATTGCCAATATGATCCATCCGTTATCGGCAGAAAAAGAAATCGAGAACTATCTCAATATGTCGAATTCCGTAGTAGCGGTCACACTGGATCAGTTCTATGACAAATTCGAACGGATCAGAGAGAACACCAACGTGATCAACATCATCATCGCTTCGATCAAAGACGAACTGTCACGTCCGATCCGTGCGGGATATATGCTGACGGAAGGCAGAAAGATCAAGAAGATCCCGGAAGATGCCCCTGTCATTCGCTGGAACCAGTTCATGAATCTGGCAAAGAGCGGCTTCTACAACTACCGCAAAGAAAGAAAAGCGGAAGATCCGGCCGTCATCCTGTATTCCGGCGGAACCACAGGTACGACCAAGGGTATCGTGCTGACGAACCGAAACTTCAATGCTCTGGCGGCACAGATCGTCGCAACCAATCCGATGTACCGTCATGGCGACAAGATGCTGGCAGCGATGCCGCTGTTCCACGGCTTCGGTCTGGGCGTCTGCATCCATTCGATGCTGGCAAACGGCGGAAGATGCATCCTGATTCCAAGATTTACCGCAAAATCCTATGCGAAACAGATCGTCAAATACAAGTGCAACTTCATCGCAGGCGTTCCTACCCTGTTCGAAGCATTGCTGCGTATCTCTTCGATGGAAGGTAAAGATCTTTCCTTCCTGAAAGGCGTCTTCTCCGGAGGCGATTCCTTGTCCATTGAATTAAAGAAGAAATTCGACCACTTCCTGCTGGATCACCATGCGACGATCCAGGTACGTGAAGGCTATGGCACGACGGAAACCGTCACGGCTTGCTGTCTGACTCCGCCGTTCATGTACAAAGAAGGCTCGATCGGTATCCCGTTCCCTGATACATTCATCAAGATCGTCGAACCGGATACGGATAACGAAGTCCCATACGGAACGGAAGGCGAGATCCTTCTCGCCGGTCCTACCGCGATGGATCGCTACTGGAACAACCCTGAGGAAACGGCACAGACCTTAAGAAAATCCGATACTGACGGTCTGACTTGGGTCCATACCGGCGACTTGGGTCTGATGGATGATGAAGGCTTCGTCTATTTCAAGGGAAGATCCAAGAGAATGATCATCTCTTCCGGTTACAACATCTATCCTGCACAGCTGGAAAACATTCTGGATGCGCATGAAGATGTACAGATGTCCTGCGTCATCGGTGTTCCGGATCCGTACAGGATGCAGAAGGTCAAGGCGTTCGTCACCTTGAAGCCGGGCATCGAAGCAAGCGAACAGGTCAAGGCCGACATCATGACTCACTGCAAGAAGTATATGGCAAAATATGCGCTGCCATACGATATCGAATTCCGCGATGATATGCCAAAGACGCTGGTCGGCAAGGTAGCCTACCGTGTCCTGGAAGAAGAAGAACTGAACAAGATCAAAGCTCAGGAAGAAAATAAAGGATCTGCTGAATAAGCAGATCCTTTTTTAGTGATAATCAGTCGGCCATTTCGTGATAGATGATGGCCACATCCGAAAGCTTGTCGAACCAGTCCCCTTTGCTGAATTTCGATCTTCCATCGATCCGCAGGGCGGAAACTCTGTGCAATGCCCGATCGTTTGCTCTTTTAATATCTTTCTGGGGGATCAGGACAATGTCTGTCAGGCCGATCCTCATCAGTTCCATCTCGACTTCCTTATAGTCCTTGCCGATATAATAAATGTAGTTTTCCGGCATGCAGAGCTGACCGGGATGTTCGCGGGCGATCTCCTCGTTTGTCAGCGGCTGATAGTACACCACCTCGACTTTGGCATCCGTTCTGACCCAGTCATCTTCTTTGTAATCACGGGAACCGTCGATGCTGACAGAAACGACGCCGCCTTCTTTGAACGGTCCGTTCTTTTCCATAAACCGGGTCAGTGAAGCCTGCAGTCCCTGCTCTTCGAGCTCTCTCAGCACTTCCTGATAGCTGCGGTTGAGATAGTGCTTTTCATTATAAAGCAGCGGCATTTCGAATGAATTCTCGCCTCGCTGATAGGCTTCGCAATAGTTCACGGCTTTCCTGAACTGTTCGGAAGAAGCCCAGGCGGATGCTTCATATGCTCTTACCGCATTCAACGGATGGGTGCTGTAACCGAAGGTCATGAACTCCATCGTTTTGTTTACGGCATTCTCATTGACCAGCTGACGGTATTCTTCCGCCTGCTGCATGAATGCTTCCATATTGATCGGCTCATCGATCCCTTTGCTGAAACCTGCCAGACGGGCGCAGACCTCCATCATGTTATCCGGAGAACCGTCACAGAGGATGGCGGCCCTATCTGCCGAGAATTCGCTGCAGCGCATCCAGTAGTAGAATGCTGCCCGGATCGGCTGCGTCAGCAAGGCGCTGACTCCCTGCCCAAGCAAAGTGAATAGAGCGCCGTTCAGGATCATCTGACCCATCGTACGGTACAAGACATGGTGACAGGCGATATGCCCGCATTCATGTGCCAGAACGGTCGGAATCAGTCTCTCCGGCAGAGCTTCCAGCAGACCGGAAGTCATGACGATGAACGGTTTCGTATCGCCGCTGGTATAGGAATTCGGATAAGGATTCATCTGCAGGAACAGATCCGGAACCTCGATATCCAGCTTCTTGCAGATCGGCGTCAGCATGTCTTTGTATTTGCTTAACTGCTGATCCGTGATATGGACCAGTGTGGACATATTCTGTATGTAGAACAGTTTCTCATTCCAGACTTTCATGTATGACTTCAGCAGCTGGGTAAAGCCCGGAATGGCTTTCAGCGCATTCAGCGCGTTCTTATCAGTTTCGTGAAGAAAGATATTGTAATTCAAAGACACAAGATACCTCCTTATAAGATCTCATGGACGATCGTCTTCAGATAGTCGTCAAGATAGCTGTCGGCTTTCCGGATATACTCTTCAGGGATGCCGAAGCATGCTTCTGCAATGGGACCGGTGATGGCCGCGATCGTATCGGAATCCCCGCCGGTGGAGATCGCGTTGCGGATCGCGTCTTCGAACGAAACAGCTTCCAGAAACGCCTCGATAGCTTGAGGCACGGAGCCCTGACAGGTCACATCGAAACGGTAGCTCTTTCGTATCCCATCCAGAGTGAAATCCATGTCGTAATAGTGTTCACGGACATAGCGACGTATCTCTTCCTGGCTCTTTCCTTCCTTCGCCAGCCAGATGCACGCCGTAGCTGCCTGCGCTCCCTTGATCCCTTCCGGATGATTATGAGTGACAGCCGCGCACTTCTCTGCCAGATCCAGCGCTTCCTCCAGTGATTCCGCAATTCGGGCACAGTAAGATGTTCTCATGGCGCTGCCGTTGCCGAAAGAATTGTAAGGCTCCGCATCATCATGAAACATCCAGTGATAGAAATGACCGCCATAACCGCAGTCGGGATATCTCTTCCCTATTTTGTGCATCCAGTAGACCAGCTGATCGTTCAGATCGGCATAGTTCTGTTTCCTGGACTCATGCAGCGCTTTGCCTACCGCGATCGTCATCACGGAATCATCCGTAAAAAAACAATGATCTGTAAACAGATCGAACTCTTTCGTCTTGATATTGTTCCATTCGAAACGGGAACCGACGATATCGCCAATGATTGCTCCGTACATAGTAAAACTCCTTTACAGTAAACCTTTGTATTTCAGATAATATCGCAACGCCAATGCGTCTCTTCGCTGTACAAGCTTATCGACATCATGCGCGGCATGATGTTCCAGACGGTCCAAAGCAGCCAAAGGATCCAGACAGACGATCTCCTTGATCAGGATCTGTTCCTCTTCGGTACGATGCATGGACACTTCCCGTTCATCGATATAGGCATGAAAGAAAGTAGACAGCGTGATCCTGTGGATGAGATTGTAGGTATCCAGGATCGATCCCATCAGTTCGATGCCATGGATCTCATGGCCAAGTTCTTCCCTGCATTCTCTTGCCAGGGCGTCATCCAGGGTCTCATTCTCTTCCAGCCCGCCTCCGCAGGTCTCCAGATGATCGCGCATGCCAAAAAGGTCTTCTCCAACGATATGCAGAAAAACGAACTGACCTTTGCTGTTTTCGATCAGACCTCTTGCCGTATATCTTATATGATCATATCCCTCGTAGGGATACAAGTCATCTTTCAGTCGGCCGATAATCGGCCAATTCAGTTTAATATCTATCGTATCGATATCGATATCCATCTCATTCCAGGCTGATCAGATAGCTGTATACCGGCTGGCCGCCGTTGACGATCTCGTAGTCGAAATCGGAATTGCCGCTGATGTATTTATCGACTTCC
>CADBPB010000093.1 GCA_902796525.1 uncultured Erysipelotrichaceae bacterium
ATGCCGCTTCTTAAAAACTACAAACAGATCAACTATGTTGAAGGCGAAGAAGCCAAGGTCTCCTATGCCTTCAAAAAGATCTTCGGATCTTTAAAGAGAATCGCGACTAAAGATAAGAAAGTCCTCTACTTCCTTATCGCCTTCTTCCTCTACATTGACGGTGTCGGTACCATCATAGACAACTGTATCAACCTCGGTACTGACCTTGGCTTGAATACGGTCGGACAGGTCGTCTTCCTGCTGCTGACGCAGGTCGTCGCCTGGATCGGTTCGCTGGTCTTCGCAAGACTTTCCAAGAAAAAGGATACCATCTCGCTGATCCAGATCTGCATCCTTGGCTATACGGCAGTCTGCCTCTATGCTCTGACACTGACCAAGCTCTGGCAGTTCGCGATCATGGCCTTCGGCGTCGGCTGCTTCCAGGGCTCGATACAGTCCCTGTCGAGAAGCTACTTCTCCAAGATCATTCCGGATGAGAACTCCGGTGAATATTTCGGTATCTATGATATTTTCGCCAAAGGCGCTTCGTTCCTTGGTTCGTTCCTGATCTATGTCGTCAAGAAGATCGGTATCCGCACCGGCGGCGTCTTCCATTTCTTCGGCGCCGAGATCAAGAGCATCAACGTCGCGATCGGTCTCATGGCGCTGTTCTTCCTGATCGGTCTGGTCTTCATCAAGATCGCTGATAAGCAGGAACAGTCCGAAGAATCAAAACCGGATATCCAGTAAGGTGGGCAGACAGCTCACCTTCTTTTTTTATGTGCGAACCGCTACAATAGAGACATGCAAGAGAATCCCTTCCGTTATTCGTTCAACGAGAAACGATACCACACCTTCAATTACTATCTGAAGACCAGGTATCACCGGAAAGTATCCAAGATCATTCTGGATGCGGGTTTCAGCTGTCCCAACCGGGATGGAACGAAAGGATACGGCGGATGCATCTTCTGTTCCAATCAGGGCAGCGGCGACTCCAATCTGGTGCGCAACGAGGATCTGCTCAATCAGTATGAAGCCAACAAGAAAGTGATGGACCGCAAATGGCCCGGTTCGCTGTATATCCCGTATTTCCAGTCTTTCAGCAATACCTACGGCCCTCTGGAGAAGATCAAGGCCATGCTTTCGCCCTTCCTGGAGATGGAGGAAGTCGCCGAGATCGCCATCGCGACCCGCTGCGACTGCCTGGAAGAAGAGACGGTCGCCTATCTCGATGAAGTAGCGAAACGGAAGCCTCTCTGGCTGGAGCTGGGTCTTCAGACATCCAACGACCGCACCGGTGATCTCATCAACCGCTGCTATACATTCAACGATCTCGTTCGTGCCGTAGAACGTCTGAATCGTACTTCCGTCAAAGTATGCATCCATGTCATGAACGGCCTTCCGTACGAAACGAAAGAAGACATGCTGCAGACGATCCGGGACATCTCCCGTCTTCCCTTCCATGGGATCAAGATCCACATGCTGCATGTCCTGAAGGACACCGCGTTAGGCGACATGTATCGTAAAGAACCCTTCCCTTTGCTGCAACGGGAAGAATACATCGAGCTGGTCGTGCGTCAGCTGGAACTGCTGAACGAAGACATCGTCGTGCAGCGTCTGACCGGCGATCCGATCAAAGAGGAACTGCTGGCACCGGAATGGATACTGAACAAAACGACGATACTGAATGATATCGATAAGCTGATGCGCAAGGAAAACACCTGGCAGGGACGCTTCCATGAATAACAATACCTATATCCACAAATACATCAGAGGGCTCATCCATGAAGACGATGTCTGCGTCGATATGACCGCAGGCAACGGCTTCGATACGCTCTTCCTTGCTTCGCTTGCAAAAAAGGTCTACGCCTTCGATATCTCCGAGACCGCCATAAGGAACACCAAAGAAAAAACCAGAGACTTCGACAATGTCGTCCTGATCCATGACGATCATGCGAACATCGACCGTTATGTGAACGAAAAGATCCGCCTGTGCATCTTCAATCTGGGCTATCTTCCCCATGGCGACATGACGACCGTCACCGGCAAAGATACGACGCTCATCGCTTTCCAGAAGGCGTATGAACTGCTGGAAGACAAAGGCTACATCGTCATCACCTTCTATCTGAAACATCCCGGCGGAAGAGACGAATACTACCAGCTGGACCGCTATTTCCGCACAAAAAAAGTAGATATCATCGATATCTACCGTCAGGATAAAACAGATTCGCCGATCACTTATATCATCAAGAAATCAGTCTAGGACATCGATATACTGTTCGTATTTCGACAGGCTGGAAGCCGCATTCCAGGTCAGGAAGCCGTCATAGACGCCTGCCTGTTTGAGTCCGTCCAGCTGATCTTTTATTTTGTCCGGACCGTAAGTGACCTCATAAGGATCCGAGTTCTGTGCCATGATCCAGGTGCGGCATTTTGCCGGATCATAGGTGTTCTCCTGGGCATAATATGTCGCTCTTCCCCAGGCGTACATCAGTTCTCCCGCATCATACCAAGGCTGGGCAATGCCATAGGAATATGCTGCGAAATGATCCGGATAAGGCATGGAACTGATCGCGTCGACCGCATTGGAAATGGCCGGCCAGAACTGCCCGTAATAAGCGACAAACGCCGAGAATTCCGAAGCATCGCTGCCGCTGGTCTCGCCGAAAACGTCTGCAGAAACATAGACGCCTTTCTTATGCAGATACTCTGCGGCATAGCGCAGGAAGTTGGTGATCGCCTGCGAACGGGTCTGATTCAGCCTGTTCTTCAGATCGACATCCTCGACATCTTCCGGAAGTCTCACATAGTCGAACTGTATCTCATCGAAGCCCATCTCTTCCGCCGCTTCCAGAGCCAGCGCCACATCGTATTCCCACATCTTCAAAGAATAGATGCTTGGCCAGCGGACGAAACCGTACGTATATAAGGAACCGTTGTAAAGCAGCGCCTCCTCGGGATTGTCTGCCGCAAAGGCGTCATCCTTGAAGGCTGTGATCCTGCCGATCAGATAGTAGCCCTCGTCCTTGATCTTGCGCATCGCTTCCTGATAGTCGCTGAACGTATTCGGGATATTGCTGACGGATGGCGAATAGCTTCGGGCAACCGGCGAATCGTAGCCCATCTGGGTATCGACGTAGCAGTCCTTGATATCCACAACGAAGGCGTTTATGCTGCTGCCGCGCGCCAGATCGAGATAGGCATCGACCAGTTCCACCGCTTCCGCATTGATATAGAGAGCTCTGACGGTCTGAGGCATTCCATCGAATATAAGCTCTTCCTTCGGATAGTAGTCGATCAGCGTCGGATCGCCGCCATCCCCGTAATAGACATCGGAATAGATGCTGCTGTCATAAGCGGTCTCGTAATACTGCGTCGACACATATTCTGCCGGGATATATCCCGAACCATTGACGAAATAGTAATCTACCAGACCGTCCTGACCCAGTTCGTGGTAGGAATCGACCGTCAGTTCCTGTCCCTTATATACAAAACCGGAGATCTTGAAACTGTCATGCTCCGTAGTCAGCACATGATCCCGCAACGCGCAAAGCGCATCTTCGAGAACGCAGTCCCGGCGCGATTCGCGCAGCACGTCTTCCGTTATGTAATACAGCTCTTCGTTGTATTCGAATTCTTTGTATACGACATCATCGATGTCGACATCCTTGTCGCGGATCTCCACCATGGTCCCTCTTGGCAGATCCAGGGTATCGCCTTCTTTCGTACGTACCGTGACATACTGTTCTGCCGAAGCGAGAAAATACGGCGAAGTCTTGTTGCCTTGATGGATCGTCCATAAAAGGTAGCCGCCGGCTGCGCCACATAAGAGAAATAATAGCAAAGCAACGATTCCCAGTTTTTTACTCATACAACCATTTTACCATGAGAAAAGCCCCTATTATAGGTGGGGCTTAACTTTTGTCTTATTTAAGGGGATAAATATTTCGATACGACTAATTTTGGGGGCTGGTATCGGCAAGGTATCTCAACCTTGCATATTCATAGTAACAAAGAGATATCCATATATTATGTTTCAATTATGTAAAATTATGTGATTGACATAAGCTATAATAAGGATATGCTCAAGAAGATCCTCACGGTACTGGCTGTTCTGGCTGTCCTTTCATTCATTGCCTATTACAATGCGACCAGAGTCAATACCAGACAGCTCACGGTCCGGGAAGAAAACATCTATTCCGCCAAAATCGATGAAGACACCGACGGTCTGCTGGTGGCGTATTTCAGCGATCTGTACTTCGGCGAGTTTCTCAAGGAAGAAGATCTGCGAACGGTTACCGACAGGATCAATGCCTTTCATCCGGATCTGATCGTTTTCGGAGGCGACCTGGCCGTAGAAAACGCCGATCGTTCGTTTCTGCTTGGCTGTCTGACGGATCTGCAAGCGACTTACGGAAAATACGCGGTAAACGGCGATATGGACGATGAACGCAGCCAGACGATCCTGCAGGAAGCCGGATTCGTCCTGCTGGAAAACGATCACAATACCATCGATGTCGACCGCAACAGTTTCATCAACCTGGTCGGAATCGACAACCTGCTTAACGGAAACCCCGATCCGGCTTCCGCTTTTGCCGGCGTAGATACGTCCCGCTATACGATCGTCGTTTCCCATTGCCCCGATCTTTTCATCGAAATGAACGGTTATGACTTCGACCGTTTTCTGGCAGGTCATTCTCTGGGAGGACAGGTATATCTTCCCATCATCAGTCTGTTCGATCGCCCCGAAGGCGCAAAGAAATACTTCAAAGACAAGACCGCGACAAACGGCAAGACCCTGGACATCAGCAACGGTGTCGGCCGTACCGGAAAGAACGCCCGGCTCTTTGCCGACAGCGAGATTGTTCTATACACCTTGCACTCAAGTAAATAGCTCCAGAAGCACGAAGATGTCAGTTTAATAATCTGCATGTTAACTATACTTCCTGTCTTCCTGGAGTTTTTCTTTTATCATCCGCATACATTCAACATAGGAATGCGCTTCTTCCTCAAGAAATCTTCCCAGCAGCATATTGATTTCTGCGTCTTCCAATCCAATGCTGCTTAACAGCTCAAACAATTCATCCAGTGCACTTTTCATGGCGTTATCACCTCCGCCTACATAATAAACTATGGAAAGCATGACGAATTCTCATAGTTGTTTCAGAAATCTATCAATTCATTCAACGTCATGAGTTTAATATACTGTCTGCTAATAGATTGTCAAAATAACAAGCAAATCCATCATGTGGCACAATCGGAAATGACCGGTTTTTTCAAAATGCATTACTGAATTCCTCATCGAAGCAAAGAAAAAGAGACTTTCGTCTCTTCTTTTATGTCATGATCGGATAACCCATCTAAGCGGCATCCGTCAGGATCTTGTGTTTGACCCATCTTGCCTGGTCCTTGGTGATCAGCAGGATGTCGATCGGCCCTCCGCAGGTCGCTACGCCAAGAGAAAACCTCTGGGCCTTGCAGTTGACGTCGATCATGAATTCCGCCAGTTCGATCCCGTCTTTCAGATACATGTGGTTCCAGTCGAAGATCATCGGCGTCTTGCCGTTCATCAGATCCGTCAGATGGGAGATATCCCCGCTCCACGAGGCGGCATAGGCGTTGTTTGTGTTGAGCCGGCTCACGGAATCGCTGACCTCAAAGACCCTCTGTTCATCGCCGTCATAACCGGCCACATGGAAACGGACGCTCGCGTTCTTCTTTTTCTCATGGACGAATTCCAGCAGATGAGTGGCGATCGTTTCGACCGTGTCCTCCTTGCTGACGTGCATGATCTCGAACTCCCGGATGAAATCCGCGATGGTCTGGCTGCCGATCTCGGCTTCCCCGCAGGCGGAGATGCCGACTCTTTTGTCCGCCAGCAGAAAGACCTTCTGACCGTTGTCGCTCAAAGTGAAGCGGTCGATGATCTTGCTGTCGCTGTGCCGGAACGAACCGGTGACCCGGCTGTCCGCCGCCATGATGATGCCTTCCGGGATATAGACGGTCGCAATGACACTCATAAAAC
>CADBPB010000094.1 GCA_902796525.1 uncultured Erysipelotrichaceae bacterium
AGTTCAATGGCTGCGGATGAAGGATTCGAACCTTCGAAATGGCGGATTCAGAGTCCGCTGCCTTACCGCTTGGCTAATCCGCAAGGAACATTTCTATTATATACTATTTTTTTATGATGTAAACTTTTTTTCACAATTCAGCGCAAGTTCACATAAAAAGGATAAAATGAAACTATGGCAAGACTATTGATCGTCGATGACGAAGCGAAAATCAGAGAAATGATCGCGAAATACGCATCTCATGAGGGGCATGAGACGGTTCTGGCATGCAACGGCAAGGAAGCCTTGAAACTGTTCCGGGAAGGGGATTATGATGTCGTGATCCTGGATGTTATGATGCCGGAAATGGATGGCTATGAGACGTTGAAGAAGATGAAAGAGATCAGGGACGTCCATTGCATTTTCCTTACGGCTTTAGGTGAAGAATATGACCGGGTCTATGGTTTCGATATCGGCGGGGAAGATTATGTCACCAAACCATTTTCTCTGAAGGAACTGATGATGCGGATCAATGTCATCCTGAAACGGGACAGCAAGTCCGGCAGTAGGATCGTTGTCGATGGTCTGGTTCTTGATGAAGATGCACATACGGTAACGATCAACGGAGAGCGTGCAGATCTGGCGAATAAGGAATATGAGCTGCTGCTGTATCTGATGAAAAACATGGGCAATGCCTTGACCAGACAGGCGATCATCTCCAAAGTCTGGGGCTATGAATACGATTCCGATGATCGGACCCTGGATACGCATATGAAACTTTTGAGAAAAGACTTGAAAGAATACGGATCGTATATCACGACGATAAGAGGGGTAGGTTACCGTTTTGAAAAAGAAATATAGTCTGCGTCTGCAGCTGATCCTGTATATGGTGCTGTTTATCGTGGCGGTCCTTGGCATCATCTATCTGTTTCAGACGAATTTTTTAGACAGTTTCTATAAAAGAAACAAGATCTCGACTCTGATGAGCGTCGGACGCAACGTTGCTACCTATGTCGGCCAGGAAGATATCGATAATATCCTGGATCAGGTCGGCATGTCGAACGAAGTCTGCGTACGCATCGTCTCGAATAACGCCAATCTGAATTATACGGGTGCCTGTACCCTGAGGAACCTGGACAACTATACGATCAACCGTATCGCGGCGGAAACGATCGAAAACGGCGACGAGAAGATGTTCGATGACTTCAAGTACCAGCGTCCTTTCGATTCCCGGCCGGAAGATATCTATATCTTCGCGAAGATGCTGAAGTATGCCGATGTAGACGTCATGGTCCTGGTATCCAGCGGGATCACGCCGTTGAATGTCACCATCTCCACTCTGGAATCCCAATATATGATCATCGCCCTGATCGTCATCGTCATGTCGGTCTTTCTGGCGCTGCTGCTTTCGCACTTCCTCTTGAAACCGATCGTACAGATCAATACGGAATCGCAGAATCTGTCCAAAGGTCTTTATGACGGCGTTAGGATCCGCACCAGTTCCAAGGAATACGATGAACTGAATCATACGCTGATCCAAGCCAATGAAGACATTCAGAAAGCGGACAAGGCCAGGAAAGAGCTTCTAGGCAATGTATCGCATGACTTAAGAACGCCGCTGACGATGATCGTCGGCTACGGGGAAATGATGAAAGACATTCCGGAAGAAAAGAATGATGAAAATATCGACATCATCATCGAAGAAGCGAAACGTCTGTCCGCCTTGGTCGACGATCTGATCGATATCTCCAAAATCGAAGATGACAGCGTCGAATTGAAGAAACGGACCATTCATCTGAACGATCTGCTGACTTCGGTCTTCCATCAGTATCAGAAATACTGCGAGACGCAGGGAATCGATCTGGAACTGAAACTTTCGGAAGATATCCTGGTGGAACTGGATGAAAAACGGATACGCCAGGTCCTTTATAATTTCATCAATAACGCTTTGAACTATAACGATAAAGAGAAACAGGAGATCATTCTGGGCGTTGAAAAAAAGGATGACGTCTATCGGGTCTATGTCCATGACAATGGCTGCGGCATCGCCAAGGAAGATCTTGGCAACATCTGGGACAGATACTACAAAGTCGATAAGGAACACAAGCGTCATCTGATCGGCTCAGGGATCGGTCTGTCACTGTCCAGGGAACTGCTGAAAGCGCATGGATTGAACTATGGCGTAGAGTCGCAAGAGAACGTCTATTCGCGTTTCTATTTCGATGTCAAAGCCGTGGAAGCTGATATATAATGAGGAT
>CADBPB010000095.1 GCA_902796525.1 uncultured Erysipelotrichaceae bacterium
ACCCGAACCGTTTGATTCGGGCTTATATGTTGTTTATTCCACTCCCGTCCTTGGGAAGACGAAATCAGGTGTCGCCGTTTCCTTGTTCTCCGGTTCTGAAGGCTTGCTTCTTTCCTTAATGTAGAAGATGGCGCTTGCCTCTCCATCTGCGAACTTAACGGTAAGGGTATGTTGTCCAACGGACAGAGTGTTCAGATAGAAAGGAACAATCTTCACGATCAGGGAACCCTTCTCATAGGTATACTGGTTGGATTCTAGTAATGTTTCATCCACAAAGAGCTGCCTGCCGTTTTCTTCGAAGAGCTTCTCAAGATCTTTGTTGGATTCCTCTTCGCTGCTGACGAATTCGATTCTGACGAAACGGAACGGAAGATCGTTTGTATCCCCTAAGTACCAGGTCTGTTCATTTCCCTTATATGCATATCTGTGATACATGGCGGCAAGTACGAGACCGGGAGACGCTTCATCGCTGTTGAAATCAAACAGCGTTCCGTCTTCTTTTGCCCAGCCGTCAAAGACGTATCCTTCTTTTTCGGGGACAGTCTCCGGTATTTCAAGCTCGTCCTTTTTATCCTCATATACCCTGACGGAATCCACGGGAGTACCGGAATCTTCAAAGACGACAGTGAAACTGTATCTTGCGATCAGATCGGTATCGGACATGACGCGGTCCTTTTCAAAGTTCCATTCAGTGCCGAACGTTCCGTCATCGACATACCAGCCTTCGAAGTCATATCCGTCCTTTGCAGGATCGGACGGCTTTGCGGCTTTCTCTTCGTGCTCGATGGTCTGTTCGGAGATCTCTGAAGACGAGCAGTTCGTATTGAACTTCACGGAATGGTAGACAAGCGTGTAAGGAAGGATCTTTGTCTGCATCACAAAGGCAGTATTCTGGAATGTCGCGGCATACTTCTTCTCGCCGGGAGCGTCAACTGTCGCAGGCGTGATGATTTCGATTTCCACATCTGCAGTCTCTTCCTGCATATGATCGTGGTCGTTTCTGCAGGTGCGGCTTGCCTTCACGGTCAGATTGTCATCGGACCATTCATAGGAGGCTTCGCCCCAGGAATGGGCATCAGGATCGATCACAGTCTGCCTTGTCTCCTTGTGATCGCTGTTCCTTGAGCAGACTCTGGTCTCTGTGCCCGGATCGGTACAGGTAGGATCTGCAGTCAGTGTCCATTCGCCCCAGTCATGGGCATCAGGATCGATATCGATCGTCTGCGTCTCCTGGCTGTGACACCTTTGACAGGTTCCGGTCTTCTTGCCTGTACTTGTGCAGGTCGCTTCTTCTGTCACTTCCCATTTATAGCTGTGGCCCAGGGCCGGAATCGTCAGCTTCGCGATGTACTGATCGAGATTCTGCGCCGTGACGACCGTTTCGGCTCCTTCGATCCTGACGATGTAGACTCCGCACTGCGTGCACTGCTCGTACGCTTCGTATCCGGCATCCGTGCAGGACGGTTCGATTTTGGCGATCTGCCTTCTTTCTGCATGCAGGCAGTCGGGATCTTCGATTTCGATACGCTGGAACGCATCGCAATGATTGCAGCTGCGGATCCTGTAATGGCCCGTCTCGTCCAGTCTTTCTTCCCAGTCTTTCCAGACATGGACGGCCGTCACTCTGATCGATCCCTCATAGCCGCTGCCGTAACGGTCAGGGTTCTCCATGGTGCCTCCTGCTACATTGCAGGCCGCATCGCCGGCAAACCGGTATCCGAATTCTGCCGACAGGGCGAAGCGCAGATAATAATCATTGCCTCCTTCGAACGTACCCGCAAACGAATTCAGCGTATTCGGTCCCTGTATCCAGACCGCAGGCAGCGTACCGCTGTCGGTATTCAGGATGTAACCGGCAGTATCCGGTATCGCGATCTGCGGAGGATTCGTCTGGCCCGCCCACGGGAAGTCCGGATTGCCTGTGGCGGTTTCCGTTCCGCACGCCGGCGCCGTTACTTCGATATCGACGGAACCGATCTCTTTGGCCATGGCATAATAGAGCGTCGTATCGCCGGTGATCGTATCGGCAAGATCTGCGCTGGCGGCATCCATTGCCGCATAGGAAGCGTATGAGGCGATCGGCTGAGGGGTGTATCTGTTGTAGCTGCGGTAGCCCTCTTTAGTGAAAGGCGGATTGCTGAAATAGTAGCCTGCATCGTACAGGGCATCTTCGATCGTTGTACCTTTGATAACGCCGGATATCACGACCGGATCCATGAGATCGTCTCCATCTATGGATGACCAGCGGAGGGAAAGACTTACGCATTCAGGCAGAGGAATTTCAACAAGCTCTCCGGCAAAGTCTGTCTTTTCATCGCCATTATATTGTTCATTGAAAATATAAAGCTTGTCGGTAGGCGCAAACTTTCCTTTCACATTGATTTCCAGCGTTCCGCTGGCCGCTGTCGCTTTAGCTACTCTTCCGTAATAAGCGATCTTTCCTGCTTCATTCACCAGGATGGCGGAAATATAGTCGTTTGTTCCGTATTTTCCAACCTCATATTCCACCTTGATAACAGCTTGGGTTATCTCAGTGCTTGTGACGCTGATGCTGTAGGTGTTGTCTTTCAGAGTGACTTTCCAATCTGTATCCTGGCTTGTTCCGACTTCTTTAAGAGCATTCGCTCCGATCGTTCCGGATTCTTTCCCGTCGTGCCCTTTTGATGTGAACAGAATGGCGTCTTTACTCAAATCAAAAGCCGGTCGCGCATACTTCTTCTGTGTTACACCTGTCTGATCAGGAAGTCCTCCGTCTCCGGGCAAATAAGAAGCCTTCGCATAACCGGGGCCAGAGACCTGATCCTGCCTCAGCCAGTAATCATTGCCTTCTCCTGTGATTCTCTGACTTTCCTTCAGTCCTGACAATTCATTGAACGCCAGAGGCCACAGGAAAACCTGGTTTATTTCAGGATGAGTGATATCACGAGGCATAATGGCTGCCTGTTCTTTCTCAGAAAAGATCTGTCGACTCCCTCCGTAGAGAAGGCTGTTTACCACGCTTTGAAGGATCGAGCCATCATAGCTGTTTTGCGCCAGATTATTATTATAGATTGTTTTTTCAAAAACGCTTTCCTGCCACACAGTTACGGCTCCTCTTCTGCGGAGTCTCATCAAGCCGGAAGTATCATATCCCATGACGATCCATCTTCTTCCAGCATACCAAAGCCTCGCGCCTCCATCGTTTCCGGCGTTGGTCTTAAGTACTTCTGAGCCAAGCACCAGATCGGATGTTACGGAACCGGATGACAAAGATTCGTCCGCACAGACCGGAGCGGTCATCTGCGGTATCGACGCAAATACCAACATAAAAATCATCAATACTGATAAAAGTGCTGTGAGTGATCTGTTTCTCTTTCTTTTTCTGCTCTTCATAGATGCTGCCTCTTATTTCAACAGAAACATCTTGTCTCGTCGGTAGTTATACGTTTTCATTATATCAAAGACGGTTTCGTTATTCCTGTTTTATACAGGCGTTTCATTGCTGTTTCCTGATCAGGGTTCGTTCAATCTTTAGTATAATTGGTGGTTTTTATTATACCGTTTTGGGTCTTTAGCGTATGTGCATTATATGCTCTATCTGGATTCATCTGATATGCAGGGAGCAAAAAGGGAGCATCATCTCTATTACATGCACGAAATAGAATCGAAACTAGTCCTCAGGTCCGACTTTTCAGACGAAGACATGTTATACTGTATCTACCAAAAACTTCTTGCAGATCATCTTTCTGACAACTGCACGCTTCATAAAAGCGATCAAAAATGAGCATCTAGTTGTCGCGTTGGGGAGCAATTGGGGAGCACGGTAACTAAAAAACCCTTTATTTTGAACTAGTCAACCAAAAGTAGACAGTTTATAAAAAGCACCTAGAACCCCATTTCATGCTTGAA
>CADBPB010000096.1 GCA_902796525.1 uncultured Erysipelotrichaceae bacterium
GGTATGGAAGACAACAGAGATAATTATGTCTATCGCCATGATCGCGATGAGATGATCTTCCCGGATATCCATGAACTGGCAAAGGAAATCAACCGGACGAAGTATTTCGTCTGCGTGCCGAAATCCTATGAGAACTTCAAACGGACCGGCGCGATCTCTGAGACGATCTGCCGCTACTACGAAGCTATGGCGTCCAAGACGATGATCATCGGCATGAAACCGGATACTTTCGATGAACTGTTTCCGTACAAGGCGATGATCAGTTTCAATGACGATGAAGATTTTGATGAATCGATCGATTACTATGAGAATCACCAGGAAGAATATGACGAGATCCTGGATAAAAATTTCGACTATGTCATGAAACATCATACCTGGGGCAACCGTATCCAGCAGATATTGGATATCGTGAATGGAGAACGGGCATGAGATATCTTTACTATGGCAATTCCGCGTATCAGCTGCTGAACATCCTGAATCTGCATCGGCAGCGTCTGAATGGTTTTGAAAGCATTCCGGATTACGAAGCGGATCTGATCATGCAGGATTCTTTCGATAGCGTGAAGGATCTCTGCGATCTCGTGGATCGGACGAAACTATTCAAAACGGTTCGCTGTGTCGGTAAAAGAAGCAATGACAACAAGATTCCGCTGCTGTCTTCGTTAGCGGACATCGCTTTTCCTGAGCAATACCTTTCCCGTTATTTCGCTATCACGGATTGCAAGAATCTTTACGATGTGATCGCCATACCGAAATTCATGCCGCTGATCGCTGCGATTTGGCAGCTGAATCCCAAAGCGGAGCTACATCTTCTCGAAGACGGAGCGGGCAGCTATTTCGCATATTTCGATCTGGAAATGCGTTCCAAGTCTTACCGGTGGTTCTATAAGCCGTTCAATCACGGAAAAGATTTCTATTCCTACACGAAGATCTACATCAATGAAGCGGATCTGTATTTCCGGGAAGATAAAGGTAAAGTCATTCAAATCCCGCATTTCACAAAGGATTATCTGGAAGAAGTTCAGGAGCTGTTCAAAGATTATCGGATCGATTATCCCGAACGGATCGATATTTACTGGCTGTCCCAGAACCTGAGCAGCCGCAAAGGCAAGGAAAGCTTCGACTGCAAGGAAGCTCTGAAATATCTTGAGAAAGACAAGGGAAGAGTCCTATACTGTCCGCATCCGCGCAATCCTGAGAATGATACGGTCTTTTTGGGAAGCGATCCCAGACAGATCTGGGAACTGCAGACGCTGAATACGAAGGACATGGATGAGAAACTGATTATTTCCGTGCATTCCACGGCCTGTCTGACGCCGAAGATTCTTTTCGACAAGGAACCTTACGTGATCCTGCTCTATAAGCTCGTTATTAGACATGACTGGTATTATTTCGGAATGATGGAGAAAGTGATCAAGGCTTTTACCGAAAGCTACCGCGATCCGGCAAAGGTCATGATACCCGAAACGATGGAAGAATACGAAGCAGAAATCGATCGTTTCCTTAAAAAACAGAAGGTATAATAGTATAGATGAAACGAAGTCGAACGAAAAACGCTTTTATGAGTGTTACGACCAGCCTCATCAGCGAAGCTGTTTCTTTGGTGTGCGGACTGATCCTGCCGGAGATGATCCTGAGCAGTTTCGGTTCTGCCTACAATGGAATGACACAATCCATTTCACAGTTCATTTCCTATATCTCTCTGATGAAAGCCGGTATCGGCGGAGCGACGGCTGTCGCTTTGTATAAGCCTCTGGCGGAAAACGACACACAGGAGATCAGCGAGATCCTGGTTTCGACCCAGCGCTTCATGCGCAAGATTGCAGGATTGTTCCTGCTGTTTGTCATGGGACTATCCATCATCTATCCGACTTTCTTTGTCAAGGATTATGACTGGTGGTTTACCGCATCGCTGATTTTCATCATCTCGATCTCCACATTTGCCCAGTATTATTTCGGCTTCACCTATCAGACATTGCTGAGTGCCGATCAGAAGGACTATATCACCACCGTTCTGGAGATCATCACTACCATCCTGAATACGATCGTAGCCGTCATCCTCATCAGAAATAATTATTCCCTGCATATGGTCAAACTGGGAAGTTCGCTTGTCAGCATCATTACACCGTTTTTTTTGTATTTCTATTGCCGTAAGACTTATCACATCATGA
>CADBPB010000097.1 GCA_902796525.1 uncultured Erysipelotrichaceae bacterium
ATGGAGATCACGATCGTCGATGAGAACGATCAGTATGTCGATCTGTCGCATAAGGCCCAGATCTCGGTATTCGACAGCAGAGGAATGATGCTGGAATCGGCCTTGCAGACGCTGGCGACGCTGTCCGCCTTGAACCGCGTGCACCGCTACCGCCGCTACCGCAGACCGAGTTTCCTGAGTCTGCTGTTCATGCCAAGCTACGTCCGTCCGAGACCGATCCACGTGAGAAGACACATCAACCTGGATCCGGAACCGCGCAGACGTATCATGATCCAGCCGCGTCCTTCGTACAGCACCTGGAATTCCAATAATTACCGTCCGCAAAACAACGTATGGAATTCCAAACGTCCCCAGAACAGTTCTTCTCATACGCCGAAGGCGCAGAACAGCATCCGGCCGAGCGCTTCCAGACCGTCATCGGGTCTCAAGTCCTCCGGCAGCAAATCGGCGGGCATGGGGCACAAAGTCCAAAGCAACCTCAAGGCAGGCCGTTCCGGCGGACATAGCGCTCCGAGAAGCGGTAAGAAATAGTCCTTGCCGGCACTGTTACACAACCAGCAATGAACAAGATTTTCTCCGGCTCCTTCTTCCGCTTTGTCGCATCGTCCCTCAGCTCCGGTCTGGTCGACTTTGCCGTTTTCCAGATCATGCTGCTGCTGACGAAAACGCGGTTCCCCGCTTTCTATATCATGCTTTCGACATGCGTTGCCAAAATCGCATCCGGGCTGTTCAATTTTGCGATCAATAAACTGCTTGTTTTTAAAAACAGAAGCAGCACCGTTTCTTCCGCCTGGAAGTATCTCCTGCTGTGGGCGACGCGCATGTTTCTTTCCGGCAGCATCGTCGGCGTATTGTATCAGCTGACACTGCTTCCGGAAGTTCTGCTTAAGGCTTTTACGGATTCTCTGCTGTTCTTTTTCAGTTATTTCGTTCAGAAAAAACTGATCTTCCGTTCTTAAACGCAAAAAACATCATAGAAAAAGACCGTTCCCGGAACGGTCTTTCTTTTGTTTCATTGTTCTCTAGTCTTCCAGCTGTGCCGCGATCTCTTCGGCTTCCGCCAGGACTTTTTCGAATTTCTGCAAGGCGATGTCGATCGGTTCCGGTGTGGTCAGGTCGACACCTGCGTGTCTGAGTTCATCCAGCGGATACCGGCTGCCGCCCATGGACAGGAATTCCAGATACTTCTTCACGGCTTCTTCGCCTTCGTGCAGGATCTTTTCGGATAATGCCACTGCCGTCGAATAGCCTGTCGCATACACATAGACATAGAACGGGCTGTAGAAGTGCGGGATCCTGGACCATTCGTACTGTACCTCTTCGTCCATTACGAGATCTTCGCCGAAGTAATCCCTGATCAGATCGGCATAGATCTTGTTCAGCAGGGCCGGCGTCAGCGTTTCTCTGGCTTCGACCAGTTCATGGGTTTTCTTTTCGAATTCCGCAAACATGGTCTGTCTATAGACCGTGCCTTTGAAGTTTTCCAGATACTGGTTCAGCAGAGCCAATCTCACCTTGGGATCCTTCTCCTCTCCTAATAATTTTTCGATCAGCAGGTTCTCATTGACCGTTGATGCGACTTCCGCCACGAAGAGCGTGTAACCCGAATACTGGGCAGGCTGATGATGGTTGGCCAGATAGCTGTGCATCGAGTGGCCCATTTCGTGGGCGATCGTTGAAACGGAATCCAGAGTGCCGGTGAAGTTGGTCAGGATGTAAGGATTGCTGTCATAGGTGCCGGAAGAGAAAGCGCCGGAACTCTTGCCCTTGTTCGGATAGACATCGATCCAGCGGTCCTTGAAGGCCGAACGGACGACATCCGTGTATTCCTTGCCTAACGGAGCCAGGGCTTCCAGGATCGTTTTCTGAGCCTGTTCATAGGTGTAGTTCTTCTCTGCCGAGGCGACCAATGGCGTATAGACATCGTAGTAGTGCAGTTCATCCAGTTTCAGGATCTTCTTGCGCAGGCTGACATAACGGTGCATGGCCGGCATATGGGCACGTACCGTCTGGATCAGCTGGTCGTAGACTTCTTCCGGAATGTTGGAATGGGACATCGACATGACTCTTGAGCTCGGATAATGGCGGAGTCTTGCTTCGACGGTCGCGGCCTTGACGTTGGTCGCATAGGTCGAGGTCAGAGTGTTGTTGTGCTGCTTGTAGGTCTTGTAGAAGCTGCGGAAGGCATTCTCTCTCAGCACTCTATCAGGACTGCTCTGGAGCAGAATGAAATTGGCACCGCCGACTTCATGTTCGTTGCCCTGGCTGTCCTTGGCGTTATCAAACACCATATCCGCATCCATCAGATAGTCCGCGATCTCGCCGGCTGCCTGATTGACTTCCGCGAAGCTGGCCATGATCCGTTCCTCTTCCACCGTCAGGGTATGTTCCTTTTTCTTGATCAGCTTTTCCAGATTGAAACGGTAGTCTTTCAATCCCTCGTATTCCAGCAGGCCGTTGAGTTCTTCCATCGACATGGACAGGATCTCCGGCTCCACATAGGCGGATGCGGTCATCAGTTCGACATAGCGGGACATGACCTGGCCGAACATGGCCTGGGCTTTTTCGTTGGTATTGTCTTCGCTCTTGCGTAAAGAGACGTAGCAGAAGAGGTTTTCCAGCTTGCGGGAAGCCTCGGTCTCTTTGTGCATGTATTCGGCGATCATCGCAGGATCGTGGAGCTTGCCCTGATAGGAAGCTGCTGTTTTGATGAAGTCTTCGGTTTCCCCTAAAGCTTCCTTCCATGCGTCATCGCTTTCAAAGAGACTGCCGAGGTCCCACTTGTACTCTTCAGCGATCTCGTTTCTTTCTTTGATTTTTTCGCTCATTTGTTTACCTTCTTTCTTGGGTAGATCCATGTCTATTGTACACTAGTCGTTTAGGAGAATCATAGGGAACGCAGGGTATAATGAAGATGATGAAGAAAGACAGGTTCTATTACATCAACGGGACCGCCTATGCCGGGAAGTCGACGATGGTGAAACGGCTGGCGGAGAAATACGACGGGATCGCCTGCGAAGAGAATTACCACGATGCTTTGCTGGAGGGACTGGATCGGAACGAATTTCCCTGTCTCTGTTACACCAGGGATCTTGAAGACTGGCATGATTTCATCCGCAGGAGTCCCGAAGAATATGAAGCCTGGTACGACGGGGTCTCCAAGGAATGCGAGATCCTCGAACTGCGGATCCTGGAAGGACTGAAAGAACAGGACAGACCGGTTTTTGTGGATACGAACATCTCCATCGAAACTCTAAAGCAGATCGCCGAACCGGACCATGTGCTGATCATGCTGGCAGATCCGCTGATCTCGGTGCGTCGTTTCTTCGAACGTCCCGATAAGGAGAAGCAGTTTCTCTATCGGCTGATCATGGAAGAAGCGGATCCTGAAAAAGCCATGGAGAACTACCGCCAGGGACTGATGCGGATCAATTCGAAAGAACGATACGAACGCTTCCTGCATTCCGGCTTCCCGGTGCTGGTAAGAGATGAGAATCGCAGCATCGAAGAGACATTGAAACTGGTCGAAGAAATCTTCGGCTTGCATTGAGGTACGAATTATGAACGTCATTGAAACGATACAAAAGCGGCACAGCTATCGCGGCAGATACAAGGCAGAACCGATCTCTCGGGATGATCTTCTGACGATCATGGAAGCGGGGCTGGCTGCCCCTTCCGGCTGCAACATGCAGACGGTTTCTCTGATCTGCGTCGATGATCCTGAGGTGCTGAAAAAAGTCAAAGAAGCGATCGATCCTCCTGTTGCCGAAACGGCTCCGGCGCTGATCTGCGTCCTGACCCAGAGGATCAACGCCTACCGGGACAGATGCTACGCCACCCAGGACTATGCCGCGGCCATCGAAAACATGCTTCTGGCGATCGTGGAACTGGGATATCAGAGCTGCTGGTACGAGGGACACATCACCGATGAAGACAGGATCGGCGACAGGATCGCCAAGATCCTCCATGTGCCGGAAAGCTATGAACTGGTATGCATCCTCCCGATCGGGATCGCGGAAGAAGAAACGGCCGCTCCGAAAAAGAAAGCGTTCCAGGAACGCGCATGGTTCAATGCATTCGATGGAAACGCCAAGGTATAATGAATAGAGAAAGATAAGGAGCAGCAGCGCTTTCCATGAAACAAGTCTTTACATCGGATCGCATTTCTTTTGTCGAAGTTTCCGAACAGCTGATACCGGATTATCTGGCCATGGTCAACGACTATGAGAATGTCAACAGATACATCGGAGGCAGAAAGAAAGAATTTACCGAGGAGCAGGAGATCCAGTGGGTACAGAAGAAGCTGGCTGAAAAAGCCCCTGTCTTTTCGATGATCGAAAAGAAGAGCGGGAAATTCATCGGAAACATCGAGCTGATGGATGTGACGGATCATTCGGGAGAACTGGGGATCGCTCTGACGGCAGAGATGCAGAACAAGGGCTTCGGAACGGAAGCGGTCCTGGCTCTGACAGACTACGGATTCGATCAGCTGGGTCTGCAAAGGATCTATCTCAGGACCGATCCCGAAAACGCGAGAGCGATCCGCGTCTATCAGAAATGCGGTTTCAAGGAATATGGGCGCAATAAGGATCATGTCTATATGGAACAGATGAAACAAAGCGATGTATCGCAGGCGCAACACATGCATGAGCTTGCAAGCGATGAAGCCTATGCCGTCATCGGACACTATGATCCGGAAGGTCTTCAATACTTTATCATGGCCGACGATCGTCCCTATCGGGGTCCGGAGTCGCATCGGGAAGCGATCTGTCACGCCATGCGTATCGCATCCGATCGTGAGATCAGAGACATCAAAGAAGCGGAAGTGAAGCTGGGAAAAACATATCCGGATCTGCTTTGTCCGTTCTCTTTCGACACCGGCAAAGCCAAGGCAAGATCCATCGATGCAAAAGATCTGCTCTATGTGCCGGTACTGATAAAAAAGAATTATCTGAATACTGCCGTCTATGACTGCGACTATCATAACGAGGGACATGGCGAAGCGATCCCCTACTGGTACGCTTTTCTGGAAGGACCTCATGAAGCGGGGCGCTTTGATCCTGCCGACTTTGTCAAAGTAAATCAGTCGCTGTTCCCGGAAGGAACGGAACAGCTCGATGCCTATGAATGGACGACGGACTGGTCCGATTACTTCGATGATGGACACGAATGGTGGGGAGCTTCCTGCTGGAGCGTTTATGACGGAAAGAAAAACCGTTATGTCGTGATCTTCGCATCCGCTACCGACTGAAGGAATATATCCATGGAGATCTTTTCTACAAGCGATCGCAGCGAATGGCGGAACTATCTGGAGGATCATTTCGAGACTTCGAAAGAGATCTGGCTCGTGTTTCCGATGAAGGATTCAGGGGAAAAGAGTCTTTCTTATAATGATGCGGTCGAGGAAGCGCTCTGTTTCGGATGGATCGACAGCATCAATAAGCACCTCGATGATCTGCGCTGCATCCGGCGCTTTTCGCCAAGGAAGGCGGGAAGCCCTTATTCGCAGCCGAATATCGAGAGACTTCTCTGGCTGGAGGCACATCACATGATACATCCGAAGATCAGGGAAAGCATCCTTCCGATCATCGAAGTCCCTTTTGTCTATCCTCAGGATATTATGGATGCCGTTAGGAATGATGAAAAGGCATGGGAACATTATCAGCGCTTCTCCGATCCATACAGACGTATCCGTATCGCTTATATCGAAGCTGCCAGAAAACGTCCGGAAGAGTTCGAGAAAAGACTGAAGAATTTCATCGAGAAAACGCGTCAGAACAAACTGATCATGGGCTATGGCGGGATCGATAAATACTACGGACAGCAGGATATCTGAGCCGATAAAGAGAGGATGATATGGAAATCAGAATCGTTACAGATAAAACAGAGAAGCAGCAGATCGCAAGATCTGTGCTGGAAACACTGCGTCAATGGTTCGAAGTCGAGGAAGCCAGAGAAGACTATATCGTTAAGAGCGCAGATTTTCTATTCTTTGCGGCTTTTGACAAAGATCGCCCGGTCGGATTCCTTTGCCTGAAAGAAACAGGAAAGGATACCATGGAGCTTTGTCTCATGGGCGTATTGAAAGAATACCATCGCAAGGGTATCGGAAGAATGCTGGTGGAAAAGGCGAAAAAAGAAACGGCAGACATGGGTTATTCATTCCTTCAGGTCAAGACCGTTCAGATGGGGATCTATGAAGATTATGATGAAACCAATCGTTTCTATCGCTCTTTAGGTTTTAAGGCATTCGAAGTCTTTCCTTTGTTGTGGGATGAAAAGAATCCCTGTCAGGTCTATGTGATGTCGCTGAAATGATGTCATTAAAAGTACGGATCCTGTCCGTACTTTTCATTTCTTTTTTTGTAGCAGGATCGATCTGAAGAGAATGCACAGACACATGATCCAGGTTTATAATAAACGCATGAGATTTGAACCAAGCAAAGAAATGAAAATCGATCTTCTGCCGGAACAGGAGGAACAGCTTTGCACGAAAGAAACCATCAAAGAAATCTTTGCGAAAGATGATAAAAACGAGTGTACGGCTTTCGACATCTATGATGGCGACGACATGGTGGGCTTTGCGATGTTCTGCGAATACCCCAA
>CADBPB010000098.1 GCA_902796525.1 uncultured Erysipelotrichaceae bacterium
ACTCCGGAACAGGCTGGCGATTACCAGTTCAACAAGACTTTAGATGATGGCCGTATCTTAATGCCGTTACACATCGAATGGTCTTCTTCCGAAGGCAACTCTGTCTCCGAACTGTTAGCAGTTATGCTGGCTAATGGCGATCAGACAAAGGCAGCTGGTATGGAAATCAACCAGAACATCATGTCCTTCTCTGACCTGCTGAACTACTACTACCGCGATGCGACAGAAGGCGATCAGTACGGTGTCAAGACTTATGGCATGTACAACCTGGCTACGAACTTCACTGCAGCTTATGACCAGTCATACAGCTACACTGTTGATCCTGAACTGTTAGCTATGGGCTACAACACATTCTTCTCAGTTGATAACCCGCTGCTTGACAAGTTATCCATGGATATGGTCTACGGCGTTGAATCTGGCGACAACCAGAAATATCTGGACATCTGGGTACAGTTTATCCAGGAATGGAACAGATACTTACCTGCAGTTCCGCTTTATTCCAATGTCTACTATGATGTTATGAACGCTAAGATCCATAACTGCGAGTGTAACTCATTGTTCGATTTCGACCAGGCTGTTGTTTACGCAACGGTTGAGTAAAAGAATCGAAAAAGCGTAATTCATTCTGGCAGGGTGTATTTCGCACCCTGCCATTTTATTTCTATTAAAAGTGGTGTATTTACTAAAATACCTAATCTAATATAAAATTATATATATTAGTAAACACAAGCACATCTGAAAGGAGCTGAATATGCTTAAATACGTACTAAAGAGAATAGGCTACATGATCGTCGTATTCTTTGCGGTATCTTTTCTGATGTATTGTCTGTATAACCTTATCCCGCAAGATCCGGCTCGTATGGAACTGGAACCGATGAAATCATCGATGAAACCGGCTGAGTATCAGGCAAGATACGAAGAGCTGCGTAAAGAGATGGGTCTGGATGATCCGATCGTTGTCAGGTATGCCCGCTGGATGGGCCTGACGAAAGATCTCAAAGGCAACATGAAAGGTCTCTTGGAAGGATATTTCGGTTATTCACGATACTTCAAACAGGATATCGTTGAGGTTGTAAAGGAACCGATCAAGAATACCATTTTCATCAACATTTTTGCCACGTTACTGGCATTGGGTATCACGATACCTCTTGGCATTTACTGTGCCGTGCATAAAGGCGGAAAGGTCGATAATTTTACACAGGTTCTGACGATCGTCGGATATTCGATCCCGACTTATATCATCGCTCTGGTATTCATTTATGTTCTGGGCGTTTTGTTGCGCTGGTTCCCGGTATCCGGCATGGGAACGCCAGGAGCGAACTATACAGGATTGAAATACTGGACAGACAGGATGTATTATCTTTGCTTGCCTTTGATCGTCATGACGTTCGGATCTTTAGGCGGCATGACCAGATATGTGCGTGCTTCGATGATCGATGCGTTAAGCATGGATCATATCAAGACTGCCAGAGCGAAAGGTGTCCATGAAAAACAGGTCATCTATTCGCATGCCTGGAGAAATGCGCTTCTGCCGATCATCGGTATCGTCATCGGCTGGTTCTTAGGCATTTTCAGCGGTTCTGTCATTATCGAAAATACATTTGGTTTAAGCGGAATGGGTTCTTTGTATATCAAGGGTCTGAATCAGCACGACTACGAACTGACCCTTGCGATTCAGATGTTTTATACCGTCATCAGCTTGGTTGGCGCATTGATCACTGACTTGAGCTATGGCTTGGTCGATCCACGTGTCAGGATCGATAAATAGAAAGGAGAATGAAGATGTCCGAAAAGAAAAAGAGTTCTTTATTGGGAAGACTGTTTGGCAACCGGAATAAGGAAATCGATATCCTGGTAGAAGAACAGATTCAGTCTCCTTCCAAAATGATGCTGGATAACTTCCTGCATAACCGTTTAGGCATGACCGGTCTGATTGGATTCTTTGTGATCCTTATGATCGTTACCATCGTTCCTATTTTCATGCCGATCAATCTGGGCGAATCCGATAACACACAGACGAATGTGGCTCCGGGTTTGGTCATGATGAAATTCCCGAAAGAACTGGAAGGCAATGTTGCCGATATTTCAAATGGTCCTACCTATGGCGTCGGTGTCGATAAGGATGGCAAAGTCTATGTATGGGGACATACCAAGATCTCCAAGATCATCGATATCGCCAATATCCCGATGGAGATTCAAAGAGCGAACATCCGGATGGTCGCTGCCGGCTATGACCATGTCGTCGCCGTCGATAAAGACAACAATGTCTATGTCTGGGGCAATGACCGTCTGGGGCAGGACAATATCCCGAGCGAACTGGTTCCTTCAAAGATCAGAGGAACGAAGGAGATCATCCAGCTGGAAGCCGGGTATCAGATTTCCGGTGCGGTTACCGCGGATGGCGAAGCCTATCTGTGGGGCAACGAAAACATGTCTGACCTTTCCGTTCATCCGGAATATCAGGGTCACATCAAGAAACTGGCGATCACCAACTCCTATTACTGTCTGCTGTTGGACGACGGTTCTGTCGTTTACGGCGGTTACAAATCCAATGCATTTTCCAATGTTCCTGCGACTTTAAAGAGCGATGTTGTCGATATCGCGGCCAGCTCCGATACGATGTGCGGCCTGAAGTCCGATGGCACGCTCGTGGTCTGGGGCAATGGAACGCACGGCGAAGACAAGCCTCCGGTCATGTCCAGCAAGCCGGTCGAAATCTACGGCGGCAGATGGCATTACAGCGTTTTGCTGGAAAACGGCGATGTATTGAGCTGGGGCAACAATTCTCACAAGGAGACGGAAGTCCCTCAGAGCGTCAATGATGCCGAGATCGATACGATCTATTCCAGCTATTTCCAGAATTATGCCGTAACCAAAGACGGCAGGATCCTGACCTGGGGCCTTAAAGGCTATCTGCTGGGTACGGATAACCTGGGAAGAGATATTCTTACAAGACTCGTCCATGGCGGTAAAACGACGATGACTGTCGGATTTGTTGCGGAAGTCATCGCTTTGACGATCGGCGTCATCACCGGCGGTCTGGCCGGATATTTCGGCGGAAGCGTCGATCTGCTGATCATGCGTATCGCCGAAGTCATCGGATCGCTGCCGTTCCTGCCGTTTGCTTTGCTGCTGTCTGCGATCATCGGTTCCAGGATCGATGTCCAGCTTAGAATGTATCTGATCATGGTGGTGCTCGGCCTCCTGTCATGGACCGGTGTCTGCAGACTTGTACGTGCACAGATCCTGGCAGAAAGAGAAAAAGAATTCGTTCTGGCGGCTCAAGCCATGGGCGTCAAGGAAGGTGCGATCATCTTCCGTCATATCCTGCCGAATGTCATGTCGATCCTGCTGGTCGATGCGACTCTGGCTTTTGCGACGTGCATGCTTACCGAATCTTCCCTGAGCTATCTGGGCTTCGGTATTTCGCCGCCTACACCGACCTGGGGTAACATGCTTACGGGCGCCAATAACTCCATCGTCATCCAGCAGTACTGGTGGCAGTGGGTATTCGTTTCCATCATTTTCGGCGTTTGTACGATCTGCATCAACCTGGTCGGCGATGCAATCAGAGACGCCGTCGACCCGAAGTCGTTAGGAAGATAAGGAGGGTATCAATATGGCACTTTTAGAAGTTAAGAATCTACATACCTTCTTTACGACGAAGAGAGGTATCGTTAAGGCAGTCAATGACGTTTCTTATTCTGTGGATGAAGGGAAAACGCTTGGTCTGGTCGGCGAATCCGGTTCCGGAAAATCCGTTTCTGCCATGAGCATCATCAAGCTGCTTGATGGCAATGGCTATATCGATAGCGGAGAGATCACCTTCGATGGCATGGATCTGATCCATATGTCTCTGAATGACATGTACAAGATCCGTGGCAACGAGATCTCCGTCATCTTCCAGGAACCGATGACTTCTTTGAACCCGGTCTTCAGCGTCGAGAAACAGATTGCCGAGACCTTCGTTCTTCACCAGGGCATGAGCGAAAAAGAAGCTCTGGCAAAAGTACCCGAGATCCTGGCTGACGTCAAGATCCCGAATCCGGAAGTCGTTGCGAAACAGTATCCGCACCAGCTCTCCGGCGGTATGAGACAGCGTGTCATGATCGCCATGGCACTTGCGTGCCGTCCGAAGCTGCTGATTGCCGATGAACCGACGACCGCTCTGGATGTTACCATCCAGGCACAGATCCTATATCTGATGAACGAACTAAAGAGGGAACTGGGCACTTCGATCCTGTTCATTACGCATGACCTGGGCGTCATCAACCAGATGGCCGATGATGTCGCTGTCATGTATTGCGGACAGATCGTCGAAATGTCTCCGCGAAGAACGATCTTCTCCGATCCGGAATACATGCATCCATATACGGAAGGACTGTTCAATTCGATCCCTCGTCTTGATACCGATGCCAACACCCGGCTGGAATCCATTCCTGGTGCCGTACCGCATCCGCTGGATCTGCCGAAAGGCTGCAAGTTCGCTCCGCGTTGCAAATACTGCACGGAAAGATGCATCGATGAGGAACCGGAACTGGTTCAGGTCAACGAGGAACAGCAGATCCGCTGCTTCTATCCGAGGAAGGAGGATCGTCATGTCACAAGAAAATAAGAAAGTTCTTCTGCGCGTACGCAATCTGAAGCAGTATTTCCCGTTAAAGAAAAGGGGAATGTATGTCAAGGCCAACGATGGCATCGATCTGGATATCTATGAAGGCGAAGTCTTCGGTCTGGTCGGCGAATCAGGCTGCGGCAAGTCCACCTTGGGGCGTACGCTTTTACAGCTGTATCGACAGACAGATGGCCGTTCCATGTATTATGGAAAGACTCTGGATGATATCGCTCCGAAATATGTCAAAAAGACGATCAATCATCTTGGCAAGCTTAAGAATGAACAGTTGAAGCTGCAGGCAAAATATGAACAGCTTCAGAAAGAATATGCCGGTCTGACAACGGAGCAGCAGTATGCGAAACACGCGGAACTGGATGCCGCCAAGAAAAAAGCGAACGATGCTTTGCTGGATATCACCAATCTGATCGGCGGATTATATATCCTGGACGATTTCTCACAGGTCCAGAAAGTCTATCTCAAGAACTATGAACTGGCACTGAAGCGCCGCGACTTGCGCGAAAGCAAGGAACAGCTCGATACCAGAAGGGCAGATTTCATTGCGGAAAACAAGAATACCGCGGATATCGATTCCAAGATCGAAAAAACAGTCAAAGAGATAGAAGATCTCGATAAGCAGATCGCCGCTACCCAGCAGGAGATCGAAGAACTTCGCAAACCGTATCTGGATAACGAAGAATTCAAGAAATATGATGAACTGCATGACGACGGCATCGATCTTGCGCGTCTGGATTATAATGAGATGCGTCTGTTGCGCCGCGATCTTCAGATCGTTTTCCAGGACCCGTATTCTTCACTGAATCCGCGTCTGACCATCGGCCAGATCATCGCCGAAGGTCTCAAAGCTCATAACCTGTTCGACAAGAACTCTTCCAGAATGCAGGATTACATCCTGAAAGTCATGGATGACTGCGGACTGCAGGCTTATTTCCTGCATCGTTTCCCGCATCAGTTTTCCGGCGGTCAGCGTCAGCGTATTTCCATTGCCCGTGCTTTGGCGGTCGATCCGAAATTCGTCGTCTGCGATGAGGCGGTCAGCGCACTGGATGTTTCGATCCAGTCGCAGATCATCAACCTCTTGCAGGACCTCAAGGAAAAGAAAGATCTTACCTACATGTTTATCACGCACGACCTTTCTGTCGTCAAATATATCTCTGACAGGATAGGCGTCATGTATCTGGGAAACATGGTCGAATTAGGCAAATCGGAAGCGATCTTCTCTCATCCGATACATCCGTATACGGAAGCGCTGATCAATGCAATTCCTACGACGGACCCGGATGGCCAGAAAGAACTGCATATCCTGGAAGGCGATATCCCGTCGCCGGTCAATCCTCCGTCAGGATGCAAATTCCATACGAGATGCCAGTATTGCACAGAGATATGCAAACAGGTCGTTCCGGAATGGGTCGAGATGGAAAAAGACCATTTCGTGGCTTGCCATCATCCGTTGACTGAGAAAAAGGAAAAGTAATGCTTTTTCAGAACAAATATGACAGGGCCCGTAAATGGCAGATCGAAGAAAAAGAAAAACGGGAAGCCATACACGGTCCTGAAAACAGAAAAAACGATGTTGAAATAGCCGACCTGCTGGAAAAAGGCGATCTCTATGCCTTGGTCAGTTCCGCCATGCTTACGATCATGCCGATCGCGATACTGGTGCTGCTGATCATAGCGCTGGCAGGAATGCTGTTTATGAGAATTTTATAAAGCCTCTTACGAGGCTTTTTTCTTTACCTGACGGATCGATCGAAGAGATACAGGCGGTCATTGTCCGGCAGTTCCTGCATATCCGAGATATCGATCTGAATGGTTTCAGCAATATTGCGTATCAGTTTCAACGAAAGAAGCGACAGATAGAAATCATTGACCAGCGGATCGTCATACTTCTGATCGAATACGATCATTCTTTGATACTTGTCTGCCAGTACATCCTGCAGCGTACGATCGAGTTCGTTATCGGAAGCGAACAGGATGAGATCGGCATCGGACCGCCTGATGATATTGATCCTTCCGTGACAGTAGTTGTATTTATCGTGTATGATGCAGGTACCGATGCCGGCTTCCGTGATCGATGATTCCAGAAGTGTGGCGGCAGTCAGCGAATCATAACCGCTCAGGGCTTCGAACTGTCGGTTGTTAGAAACGACATCCGTATCAGATTTCAGGATTTCGTCAAGCAGATCACGGTCATTCCGATAGTATAGGAATAGAATGCTCAAGGGGATGACCGTAGCATTGATGGAAACGTAGGAACGCTCCAAAGGCATCGTGTAGACGATGTTGCGTATATCGGCCTGCGGATTACCGGTAAAAAGATAATGATTCAGATCGTTGTCGAAACTAAGCTTTACGCCAAGATTTCTTCCGGAATAGGATACAGCGATGATATTTTTGTATCCGGACAGAGGACGATAGGCGATGTCTCTGCAGGGACAGAAATCGGCGATGATCCCGTTTTTCTTTTGCAGGATTTTTGCCAGAAAGACCGCGACGATCGAAGAGCCGCCGGATCCCGTGATCAGTGTTGGGCCATCAATACGTCTCAGTTGATCGAAGATCATCGGAAGATCGCTGTTTTCTAAAGCGTATTCTGTTTTTTCGATCATCGTTGCAAAACAGTCGTTCATCTTGTCATAGATCATAGTCGTGCTCCCTGGCAAAGCGTATGAGCTCGTCAAAAGAAGCGATTCCGCCTTGCCCGCCGAATACCGTACATGCGTAGGCACCGTTTATTGTGGCCATTTTAAGGGCTTTTTCATAATCATATCCGGATAACAGCGATGCGATAAAACAGCCCGCAAACGCGTCTCCGGCACCCGTAGAATCGATGATATCAACATTGTGCAGCGCTTCTGCATACAGCTGCCTGTCTTTCAGGTAAAGATGCGATCCGTTCGAGCCATCCGTGACTGCGACAAAGTTTCCGCCATTCTCCAGAATGATCTCGGCAGGATCTTTCGGGGAAACGTGCTTCAGTCTTTCGTAATCAGTCGAATTGATGAACAAGCCATCGGCCAGATCATACAGGATCCGTGCTCTGGAAGGATCGTCGTATTTGGAAGAACCGTCCAGAATGACCTTGGCTCCATGCGCTTTGGCTTCCAGAAGCGGACCGGTATCCTTGAAGGAACGGTTGATCATATGCATCAGCGAATAGATATAAGTCGCGCCATTGAGAACGGAACGGAGACGTTCGTCTATCTGATAGTAAGGCCTCACGGGATCGATCACGTGCATCGTCCGTTTGTCTCCGGTCAGGATGATCACGACCTTGCCATTGCTGGTATCGGCATCGAAACGGATGTATTCCGTGTCGATACGGAATTCATGCATCTTTTCCAGCAGAAAATCCGTCGTTTTATCATGGACTCCCAGCATATCCAGCGCTTTTACGCTGACGTTTTTACTGGCGGCGACAGCACCGACATTCAAAGGACATCCCCCGGCATAGGAACCGATATAACGGCTGTGAGAAAAATCTCCCTCTTCAGGATAGGTGTCCGAATCGAGATAGTAATCGACGCTGCTTCCGAGTATGCTCAGCAAGTATTTTTCCATACTATAAGTATAAACTATAAGATACAATATATATGATGAAGTACTATATTTCCGACTGTCATTTCTTTCATCGCAATGTGGATGCGTTCGATTCCCGGGGATTCGAAACGATGTTCGGCATGCATGAAACCATGATAAACCGTTGGAATGAGAAGGTTACGGAAGAAGATGAAGTGTATATCATCGGCGATTTTTCTTTTGGAAAAGGGGTGGAAACCTGGGAAGTCCTCAATAAACTGAAAGGAAAACTGATTCTGATTGAAGGAAATCATGATTTTCATTTTCTCGACGATAAAGAATTTGTGGATACCATCTTCGATGAGATCGTTTCTTATGCGGAAGTCAAAGATTCCGGCAGAGATGTCGTTCTTTCTCATTATCCGATTTTCTTCTATAATCATCAGTTCAAGGCGGACAGTGAGAACAGACCGTCCACATACATGCTGTACGGGCATGTCCACAATACCTATGACGAGTATCTGATCAATCATTTCATCAATGAAGCAGGCCGTTACGAACGCGTCCATGCCGGCGATATCGTGGCACCGACGCCGATCCATCTGATCAATACGTTCTGTCTGTTTTCCAATTACTATCCTCTGACTTTGGATGAGTGGATCGTCATCGATCAGAAACGCCGTTCTTTGATCAACCGGTATGAGAAAGAACTGGGAAACATCGGCTATGACAGCTGGAACGAACTGAACGGGGAGATCATCGAGCGCTCGTATCAAGGCTGGAATGAGGAATAAACGATAGCTATAATAACGATAAGGAGATCGAGTATGTTCAAGAATATTGCAGAAGCGATGAGATATATCGCGGAAGAAGAGATCGAGTTCATCGATTTCAAGCTTGTTGACCTGAAGGGCCGCTACCGCCATCTAAGCATTCCGACGGAACGGCTGGATGAGAAACTCATGAAAAACGGGATCGGTTTCGATGCGTCGAACTACGGCTATGCGAGCGTAGAGAAATCGGATATGGTTTTTTATCCCGACCTGCAGAGTGCCGTGCCGGATCCTTTTACCGAACGCAAGACCCTGTCCATGCTGGCGAATGTCTATGTGATCAGGGAAGGGGACAACATTCCTTTCGAACAGTATCCGCGGAATATCGTCAAAGCGGCAGTCGATTATATGAAGAAGCAGGAGATCGCCGATGAGATGATCATAGGTCCGGAATTTGAATTCTCCGTATTCGATGGCATGTCTTATGAAGTCTCTTCCGACAGCATCGGCTACCGTCTCTATTCGGAAGAATCCGAATGGTCGGCAGG
>CADBPB010000099.1 GCA_902796525.1 uncultured Erysipelotrichaceae bacterium
AACGTATTAGGATTCCTGTGCTCGCTGGTCGGCAGCATCGTTGCCATCCTCATCTTCAACCCGATGGGAATTTACCCGGGCATCGTTGTTCCGTTGGCCTTCACCTGCTTCTTTGAAGCCGGTACCGCTGCAATCGTTGCGAATGCATACGGCGGCGTCAGAGGCTGCGTCATCGCTTCCTTCATCAATGGTATCGTGATGGTCTTGCTGGTAGGCTTCGGCGGCTACTTCTTCTCCAATACGATCCAGAACTGGATGCTGGTGTTTGGCGGAAACGACTTCGATCTGTGGGGCATCATTGCCGGCTTATTCGCCAAGCTCTTTGCTTAGCATACAGCCCCTGCTGCTTAATACGTAAACAGGTAGTGTAAACTGTTACGCGGGCTTAAAAAAGACCCGAAAACGAAACAAAAGGAAGAGTTTCAAGCGAAGCTCTTCCTTTTCGTTTGCTGAAGATCGGATGAAAAAACGAAATCATTGAGATATGAATATCACCAGGCATATCAAGAGATACTTTCTTTGGTTGATTCATTTGGAAACGGCGATTGCTGCTCTAAGCATGCAAATTCCACAATACAGCATGTTTCTAAAAAGGTCATACTTTTTAGGAGTCTTTTGTTTGAGGATACATATTTCGTTATAATGGTGCTGTTGAGGAAACGCTTTTATGAGTCTGAAATGTGAAGAAGTATTTTTTGAAAACTATGGCCAGCAGCCGGAAGGCATCACGTTCAGCCCCTACCGGATCTGTCCGATCGGTGCACACAGCGATCATAATCTGGGCAAGATTACCGGCCTGGCGATCGATCAGGGCATCCATTTGGCTTATCGGGCAAAGAGGAACGGCGTTGTCGAAATGAGATCCTTGCAGTTTCCGAAACGGGCGCAATGGTTCATCAGAGAGACAGGCGACAAGACCGGAGACTGGGCAGACTATCTCAGAGGGGCGACTTGGGCTTTAAACAAAGTCTATCCTTTGAATGTGGGGCTGTGCGGCGTGATCGAAGGGTCTTTGCCGATCGGCGGTCTTTCTTCATCGGCGGCAGTCATCCTGGCGTTCCTTGTCGCTTTATGCAAAGTCAATAAGATCCGTTTAACCGATCAGGAACTGATCGATATCGCTTTCGATGCGGAAAAGAACTATGTAGGCATGAATATCGGAACGCTCGACCAGAGCTGCGAAGTCCTGTCCAGAAAGGATCATCTGCTTTATCTTGACTGCAAGGACAACAGCTACGAGCTGATCGCCGCGCCTGCCGCAATGAAGCCATACCGGATCGCGATCTTTTTCAGCGGACTTGAGCATTCTCTTGCCGCTTCCAGATACAATATGCGGGTCGATGAACTGAGAGCCGGAGCCTATGCCCTGCAGGCGTTTTCAGGAATGGATTACGGCAAATTCCAAGAAGCCAATGCCAGAGATGTCGATTATGAGATCTATCTCAGATACAAAGACAAGCTGCCCGAGAACTGGCGGAAACGATGCGAACACTGGTACAGCGAATTCCGGCGGGTAGAGAAAGGAGCTGAAGCCTGGCGAAGGGGCGATATCGAAGAATATGGCAGACTCAGTTTTGAAAGCGGCTGGTCTTCGATCCACAACTGGGAATCAGGAGCGCCGGAACAGATCAGGCTTTATGAGATCATGAAAGAGACGGATGGCATCTATGGCGGACGTTTTTCAGGAGCCGGGTTCAAAGGCTGCTGCATGGCTTTGATCGATCCGGAAAAGACAGGAGCGATTGCTGAAAAAGTCGAGCGGAGCTATCTCGATTCTTTTCCGGAAATGAAAGGAAAATACAGTTTTCATCTGTGCGAGTCTGCGGACGGGATCGGAGCGGATCTATGAAGTGTCTGATCCTGGCAGCAGGTTATGCGACAAGGCTTTATCCTTTGACGGAGAATTATCCGAAACCTTTGTTGAAGATCAAAGGGAAAGCCATCCTGGACTGGCTGATCGAAGATATCCGATCATCCGGTAAAGTGGAACGATTTATGGTCGTTACGAATCATCGTTTTGCGGAGATCTTTCAGGAGTGGGCAAAAGACAGAAACGATATCGATATCATCGACGACTTGACCGGAAGCAACGAAACCAGGCTGGGAGCCGTTCGGGATATCCAATACGCGATAGAACAGGCAGGAATCGATGACGACCTTCTGGTGATTGCCGGGGACAATCTGTTGGATTTCAGCCTGTGCTATTTTATCGATTATGTGCAAGCGAAAGACACAAGCTGCACGATGCGTTACCGCGAGACAGCGAAAGAGAAACTGCAACGTGCAGGAGTGAGTGTCGTGGATGCGGACGAGAGACTGCTGGAACTGGAAGAAAAACCGGCAGAACCAAAATCGGAATGGTGTACGCCGCCTTTCTACTTCTACAAAGCAGAGGATGTCAGAAAGATCGGGATGGCGATCGATGAGGGTTGCGGAACAGATGCGCCAGGTTCGCTGGTTGCCTGGATGTGTAAAAACAGCGTCATCCATTCGATGGAAATGCCCGGAAACCGATACGATATCGGCAATCTGGAAAACTATCGGGACGCACAGGAAAACTATCAGGGAATCCGAAACTGAATCGAAATCTATAAAAAAACAGAGCTCTCGGAAGAGAGCTTTTATATAGAATGACAGAAAAGAGATTCAGTCTTCCAACGACGAAATCATCTTCAGCAGTTCCATGTAATAATCCTTGACGGGATTGACATGAAACAGGCCGCCTTGCAGAGACATGTGATCGCCTTCGTAGGTGGCAAATACATTCCAGGTCCCTTTCCGGATATTGTTTTTATCGAATGTCTTGCTTGGAGCGCCAAGCGGAGCCTTGGCAGAAAAGGTATTGACCAGTCCGTCGTTCTCCAGCCAGTCGCGGCCGACAGGGAAGCCGTTTCGTGTCCTGCCCTGATAGACGCCCATGATACGGGATGTTTTCAGATAGATGGGTTCGGTTCTGCTTTCGATAGGTACATGACAGTCGTCATCAACCTTTCTTGTGCTGCAACAAGGCTGCGAGAAGTAATAGACGTGTTTCAGGGTACGGATCCCTTCATTCATCTTGAAGGCGTTGTCGATATGCATATCGAAGGCCGCGTTATCGGTCGAGCGTTCGATCCGGTCTTTCGGGCCGCTCGTCCCCGACATCAGCCTCGCAAAGAAT
>CADBPB010000100.1 GCA_902796525.1 uncultured Erysipelotrichaceae bacterium
AGGGAAGTCTTCTGGGTCAATGCCGTCGGTCCGGATGATCCCCGTTTCAATGAACGTTTCGCCGATTTTGCGAAGAATTATCCGAACCTGCATATCGTCGACTGGGAAAAGGCTTCCCGCGGTCACCCGGAGTATTTCTATTATGACAATATCCACGTCATCGGCGATGGCGTTACTGCCCTGACGGAGACGATCTATGATGCGATCTTCGATGTCTATCTGGAAAAATACAGACAGCAGAAAGAAGAGATCAGAGATGAAAGAAACAGTACCGTCATATTCTGCGGCAATGACATCCTGATAGCGGCATATCCGTATCTTTACGATGCCTATCCTGAAGCGGCCTATCGGAGTCAGGACGCCGACTTTGAAAGCCTTTGTCGGGTACTAGAGGCCCAGATCAAAGACAATACGCTTGAACACAAGATCGTTTTCCTATACGATTCCCGTTTTTCTATCTCCTGGGAGGAGTATGAAAAACTGATCGGACTTTGTCAGGAGTACGAGCTCTATATCTGCAGAATCTTCGATGACATTCCGGAATTCGATGACGGCAATGTCAAAGTGATCGATTTCCGGAATCGGCTCAGGGAAAACAGAGATTATCTGCTGGCGGATGGGTTCCATCTTTCGCAGGACGGATGCATAGCGCTGACGGAAGCGATCAAAGAAGCATTAAAATGACCGTTCTTGCTGAGCAGGCGATCCAAGATTCCCGATCTGCGAGAGGAATGGATCTACCGGTGTCAGAAACCAGGCGGTTTTTTAATCATCTTGATTTATGTTATAATATTAAAACGTACGAAGGAGGAACATGGCTGATTATAATATCAACTTGACAATACAGAATATCTGGTCCGTATTCCGGGTCGTGGTCGATATCGCGATCATGTGGATCGTTTTCTATTATGCGATCAAAGTGATCCGCAACAATTCCCGAACGATCCAGATTTTCAAAGGCATTATCGCCGTGGTTGCGGTCAACGGTCTGGCCAAGCTGCTGGGTCTTTCCACCGTGACTTATTTCACCGATCTGTTTATCAACTGGGGTCTTCTGGCCTGCATCATCATCTTCCAGCCGGAAATACGGGGACTTTTGGAAAAGATAGGCAAAACCAATGCGTTCTCCAGGATCTCGTCCCTGCTTTCCAACGAAAGGGAAAAACTGGTCGAAGAGCTTTACGAAGCGACGGTCACTTTGTCCAAGAATAGAGTCGGCGCACTGATCACCATCGAACAGTCCCAGTCGCTGCAGGATTACATCAAGACCGGTATCACGGTCAATGCCGAAGTGACGAAAGAACTGCTGTGTTCGATCTTTATGACGACCACGCCTCTGCATGACGGCGCGATCATCATCCAGGGCGATAAAGTAGCCTGCGCAAGCGCCTATTTCCCGCCGACCAATATCAATCTGTCTTCCCGTTACGGTGCCAGACACAGGGCGGCGTTAGGCATCGCGGAAGTATCGGATGCGCTGACGATCGTCGTGTCGGAAGAGACCAGTGCGATTTCGATCGCGGAGAACGGCCGTATTTTTTCCGTCGATGAGAAACAGCTGAAGGAATATCTGCGCCGTGTCATCTGCAACGATGTCACGCTGATCGAGAAGAATACGCGACGCAGAAGATCGCTGGTCAATGACGAAGAAACGAACCGCGATCTGTTTGAAAATGAAGACGATAGCCAGAAAAAAGGGTTCTCTCTGTTCAGAAACCGTCTGAACGAAGAAGAAGCGATCAATGCGGAACATAACGTTCCCAGCATGAAGGTACCGGTCAATAACCGGCGAAAATATGAAACGAATACGGATCGGACGTTTGAAGATGAGATCTTTATCGAAGACAACTTAAAGGAGAATGGCGATGGCTCAGAACAATCCTGAAGAAAAACTGGAACGGGCGAAGCAGATCGCTTTGAGAAATAACCGGGGACAGTACGAAACGGCAGAAGAGAACATCCTCAAGTTTTTCCGCTGGATCTCTTCGCTGATCGACCGTCTGTTCTTTTCGACCAAATATCTGGGATTCTTTGCGCTGATCCTGGCATGTCTGGCTTATTTTGTGGCCACCTACGACAGTTCCAGCAATACGCTTTCCAGCTCCAAGGTCCTATCCAACGTGGCGATCAACGCCCGTTACAATTCCGAGACATTCGAATTGTCCGGACTTCCTTCGGCATGCGAGATCGTCATTACCGGCGATGCGGCCAACGTCAACAACGCCGCCAGCAAGAAGGGCTACTGCCAGGTCGACCTGGAAGGCTACACGGAAGGGACACATACCGTCAAGCTGAATGCGATCGGCTACGGAGACAACGTGTCGACTATCGTATCGCCAAGCGAAGCAACCATCGTTTTAAAGAAAAAGACGACTATCCAGTTTGATCTTTCCTATGACTATATCAACCAGAACCAGATGGATTCCCGCTACATTTTAAGCGAACCGACCTTTGCGCAAGGCACCAAGATCAACATCCGTGCTTCGCAGGATACCCTGAATTCCATTGCGCTGGTCAAAGCGCTCATCGATGTCTCGGGACAGACCGGAGATTTCGAGATCGAAGCGCCGCTGGTCGCTTATGACCGCAACGGTCAGGCAGTCAATGCGGAAATCGTTCCAAGTTCCGTTCTGGCTTCGGTCAGAGTATCTTCGCCAAACATCGAAGTGCCGATCGTTCTGAATCCAACCGGCCAGGTTCCGGTAGGACTGGCGATCGATACGGCAACGATCGTGGATTACCAGACGACCAGGATCTATGGGCCTGAGAACGTCCTAAACAATATCCGGGAAGTCTATGTCAACTTCGATATGTCATCCGTAACGGAGAATGTCGATAAAGATATCATGCTGCCGGTCGTCCTGCCGTCTGGCGTTTCTGCCAGCGATGTGACGGTCGTCAATGTGCAGGTCTCTCTGTCTACGGTATCTACCAGGACTTTGGAGAAACTGCCGTTGAACGCCCATAACAACTACAACAATCTGGCGATTTCCGAAATCGGCTTCATGAATGTCGATGTGGAACTCTCAGGTTCGGAAAACAATGTTCAGGCAGTGAATTCCGATGATATCGAAGTCTATTTCGAGATGCCGGAAGAACCTGGCGTCTATGAGCTGCCGCTGCTGGTCACGGTCAACGGTCATCCGTATGTGAATGTAGCTCTGGAACGGTCGATGGTAAACATTACGGTAGTGGAGGCGAACCAATAATGGGTAAATATTTTGGTACTGACGGGATCCGCGGCGTCGCGCATGAAACGCTGACGGACGAGATCGCATATCGCGTTGCGAGATTCATAGGCAATTATTATAAAGGCGGACGTATCGTGATCGGCATGGATACGCGCCAGTCTTCGAAAGATTTCGAGGCGGACCTGAGCAAAGGCATCAGCGAGTCAGGCTGCGATGTCTATCTTTTAGGCTACTGTTCGACGCCTTGTCTGGCCTATACGACGATCAATGAAGCATTTTCCTGCGGCGTCATGATTTCCGCTTCCCATAATCCTTACACCGATAACGGGATCAAAATCTTCGGCAACGACGGATTCAAGCTGAAGGAAGATATCGAACTTCTAATCGAAGACTATATCGATGATCCGATCGATCTTGGCACTGCCGAGGCAGGCAAGATCATCGAACATCACGATGCGGTCAGGACCTATCAGGACTGGCTGCTGCAGAAGTATCCTCTGGATCTTCAGGGGATGAAACTCTGCGTGGATCTGTGCAACGGTTCGAACTGCTACACCGCCAAGGATGTTCTGAATCGGCTGAATGCGAACGTGACGTATCTCAATGATGCCCCGGATGGCACCAACATCAACAACCACTGCGGTTCGACCCATCTGGAGATGCTGCAGGAAGCGATGAAGAACGGAGACTACGATCTGGGATTCGCCTTCGATGGCGATGCGGACCGCGTGCTCTTCGTGGATCATGATGGAGAGGTCGTCGATGGCGACAAGATCATGTATCTGTTCTCCAAATATCTCAAAGAAAAAGGCCTGCTGACGCATGATACGCTGGTAACGACGGTCATGTCCAACATCGGCTTATATAAAGCGCTGGAAAAACTGAATATCAAGTCGGATATCGTGGCAGTCGGCGACAAGAATGTCTGCGACAGCATGGTCCGCAACGGTTTTGTGGTAGGCGGAGAGCAGTCCGGTCATATCATTTATTCTTACGACGTCTATTTCGGAGACGGATTAAAGACGGCACTGCTGGCACTGCAGATCTTAAGCGAATACGGCTGTTCCATCAAAGAAGCGACGGCCGGCATCAAGATCTATCCGCAGCTGCTGGTCAATGAAAAAGTGACCGACAAGAAGATCGTCCTGACCGATGACGCGATCATCAGAAAGATCCAGGAGATTGCCGACATACTTTCGGACAATGGCCGTATCCTGGTAAGACCATCCGGAACGGAACCGCTGATAAGAGTCATGGTCGAAGCGGAAAATGATGAACTCTGTCACAAATATGTGTACGAAGTCATCGATCTGATCAAAGAGAGGGGATATGCGATATAGCCCCTTTTGTTTTATAATGGAGTCATGAAAAAGATAATCAACATCGTTGAAGATGAAAAGGATCTTAATGAACTGGTGAAATCCTATCTGGAGAAGGAAGGATACCAGGTCTATTCGTATCTGAATTTCGAAGATGCCTATGCGCATATCGATGATTACTGCGATTTGTGGATCCTTGATATCATGCTGGATGACAGATCGGGCTTCGACCTGATCGAGATCATCAAAGAAAAGAAAGCGGATACGCCGGTTGTTTTCATGTCGGCCAGAGATAAGGAATTCGACCGGATCATCGGTCTGGAGAAGGGCTCGGATGACTATATCACCAAGCCGTTCTCTCCCAAGGAGCTGGTTCTGCGCGTCAACAATATCATCCGCAGAGTCTACAAGGAAGACGAACGGATCGAGATCAACGGCTACGAGATCGATGAAAACCAGCGCACTGTCTTCAAAGGGGACGAACAGATCGAACTGACTACCAAAGAATTCGATCTGCTGATGCTGTTTGTGAAAAACAGAGGAACCGCCTTTCTGCGTGAACAGATCCTGGAAAAAGTCTGGGATGAAAACTATTACGGATCCGATCGTGTCGTCGACGATACGCTGCGCCGGCTTAGAAAGAAGCTTCCGGATATGAATATCCAGACGATCTACGGATTCGGTTACAGGCTCGGATGAAAAGAATTCGCATCTGGCTCAGCAACTTTACGCTGGTCCAGCAGTTTCTGACGATCGTGCTCATTACCTTTACGGTACTGCTCTTTTTTATATTCACTTATCTGAACCGGAATATCGATACCTTTACCGATACCCAGATGTACGTGTACATCCACCGTTCCCAGAACGAATATCTGGAAACCAGAGCAAATCTCAATGAGTCGAACGTCCTCCATTTCGTGTATAACCGGGTCTCGGAGCGTTATCTCAACAACGTCCCTGAAGAATACGAAGAGATCCTGGATCACATCAATGCCGATCCCGGAGAAAACATCATCGACAGCAAATATGTCGCAGACAATACATCGATCGTCTATTCCATCGTGGGTTTCGATGAAGACTACCGTCTGATTTCGATCATCCGCAACAACTTCCGCGACGAATTCCGCGATGCCTTGCTGAGCGGCGTCATCAATATGACCTTCTATGTGGTCGGCGGACTGATCACGCTGATCCTGCTGTGGGTCATCTCTCTGATCAGGCCATTGGATCTGATCATCAACTATATCGATAAGGTCAGAAGAGGAGAGAAAGCGACCCTGACCGTCAACCGCTACGACGAGATCGGCGAAGTTGCCGAAGCTCTGGTCAGCATGAATGACCAGCTGGAGCAGCAGCAACACATCCGCGACGAGATGATACAGAACATCTCCCACGACCTGAAAACGCCGATCGCGACGATCAAGTCCTATTCCGAGTCGATCAAGGACGGCATCTATCCCTACGATACGCTGGAAAAGAGCGTCGATGTCATCATCGAGAATGCCGACCGTCTGGAAAACAAAGTCTATTCCCTGATCACCTACAACAAGATGGGTTATCTTGTCGATAATGGGAACAATTATCTGAACGTGCATATGGAGCCGATCATCCACAAAGCGATCCTTGATTGCGAAGTCTTGCGGAACGATATCGAAATCAAGACCGAGATCGATTCCGATGTCTATTTCCATGGCGAGGAAGAACCGTGGCGGGTCGTCATCGAGAATCTTCTGGATAATGCCTTGCGTTATGCGCATAGCTTGATCCGCATCACTCTGAGCGACAACCTTCTGGAAGTATACAACGATGGTCCGGCAATCGAGAAGGACCGTCTGGATAAGCTGTTCAAGCCTTACGAGAAAGGCAACAAAGGCAAATTCGGCCTGGGTCTTTCTATCATCAAGAAGGTGACGGAAACTTACGGCTATAACGTCACCGGCGAGAATATGAACGAAGGCGTGGTCTTCCGCATCTATGCGAACAGGAAGATGAAGAAACTGCCGCGGAAAAGAAATGATAAAAAGAGTATAATTGAAACATGAGCACAATTCTGATCGATGATATCGAATTATACTATGAGAAATATGGAAACAAAGGCAAGAAGGTCCTTCTGCTTCACGGATGGGGAACTTCGAGCGAGCTGATGGCCTTTATCGGAGAATCGCTTAAGAAACACTTTACCATATACAATATCGATTTTCCGGGATTCGGTCATTCGTCGGAGCCGCCTGTCGCCTGGAACACCGAAGACTATGCCGCTTTTTTATATGATTTCTGTCAGAAACAGAAGATTGAAGATCCGATCATCATTGCGCATTCTTTCGGCTGCCGGGTCGCCTTCAGATACGCCCGCAAGCATCCCGTACGCAAAATGGTGCTGACCGGCGCTGCAGGGATAAGAGACCGGCGCGATCTGTCCTATTATTTCAAGGTCTACAGTTACAAGTTGGCCAAGAAGATCCTCGGCATCGGACCTTTACGGAAGTACCGGGATATCCTGCAGAAGAATGCGGGCAGCGAAGATTACCGCAACAGCAGCGGCGTGATGCGCGAGACCTTCGTCAAGGTCGTCAACGAGGATGTGAAAGATATCCTGCCCGAGATCGATGTCGAGACCTTGCTGGTATACGGAGAAAACGATGACGCCACTCCGCTGCGCCAGGGCAAGCTGATCGAGAAGCTCATGCCCGATGCGACTTTGGTGGTGTTTGAAAACGATGATCATTATGCCTACATCCACCAGCCGCAGCGTTTCTGCCTGGTGCTGGATGCTTTCTTAAGGAGCGAATATGCTGAAAAGTGATTTCTTTATCATATTGCTGTATTCCGCGGTCTTCGGTTCGCTTTCTTTGGTCTATATGAAACATGCCTTGCAGATGTTTCAGCAGAACCATTACGAGCTTTACCGCTATTCCAAATGGCTGTTCAACAGGAACAACCTGAAGCTGTCAGTCACTTTCATCTATATCGTCATCGTGCTGGTGATCGGGACGCTGTTCAGGAAGAACATGGCTCTGCCATGCCTGTTTGTGACGGTCTGTTTTGCGATCTATCTCATATATCAGGAATCACAGAAGACGTATATCAAAGACCTGGTACTGACAGCCAGAGTGAAGCGGCAGATCGCCGTCATGGCGCTGCTGATGGTCAGCTACATCTACTGTGCCGCCCGGTTCATGAAAGAAGATCTGCTGGGGATCTCCGTGATCTTCCTGTCCTATCTGCTGATCTATCCGATGGCGCTGCTGACGATGCCGATGGAATATCTGATCAAGAAACGCTACGAAAACGAAGCTAGAACGATTTTACGGAATCAGGATGACCTGCTGAAGATCGGCATCACCGGTTCCTATGGCAAGACTTCCACCAAGAACATCATCAACGATATCCTGTCTTATGACCGCTATACGCTGATGACTCCGGCTTCCTATAATACGCCGATGGGCATTACCAGGACCATTCGGGAAGAACTCAAGCCGATCCATGAGATCTTCCTATGCGAAATGGGGGCGGACAAGGTAGGGGATATCAGCTATCTGATGGATTTCGTCCGGCCGCAGTATGGCATCGTCACCTCGATCGGCAAGCAGCATCTCAATACGTTCCATGATCTGGACAATATCATTTTCGAAAAGATGCAGGAAGTGGAACTTCTTCCTTTGGACGGCGTGGCGTTCCTGAATGCGGACAATGAATATATCCGCAACTATCGGATCAGAAACAGATGCAAAGTGATCAGAGTGGCGACGACCGATGTCGAAGCGGACTATGTTGCAAAAGATCTTCACTATACAAAAGACGGCAGTACCTTTACCGTAAAGATCGGCAATCGAAGCTACAAGTTTGCCACTTCGCTGCTGGGAAAACACAATATCACGAATATCCTCCTAGGGATCGCCGTAGCGATCGAATTGGGCATGGATATCCGTACGATACAGCAGCGCGTGCGGGACGTCCGTCAGGTCGAGCATCGCCTGCAGCTGAAGAAGATCAGCAATCTTACGTTCATCGACGATGCCTTCAACGCGAATCCCGAGGGTTCGAAAAACGCTTTGGATGTCCTGTCGATGATGCCGGGAAAACGCGTGATCGTCACCCCGGGCATGATCGATCTGGGAGCGATACAGTACGATACCAACAAGCAATTCGGCAGTTGCATGCCTGGAAAAGCCGATGAAGTGATCCTGGTAGGCGAGAAACAGACGGAGCCGATCTATGCCGGTCTGAAAGAGAGCGGCTTCGATCTTGAACATGTCCATGTCTTCAAGACAGTCAACGAAGCGTTGACTTATGTATATAAGAATTTCAGCAGTGCGGATACGATCCTTCTGGAAAACGATCTGCCTGATGCGTTTAACGTATAGGAGTGTTGTATATGAAAAAAAGAGTAGCCGTATTTTTTGGCGGAAAATCGACGGAGCATGAGATCAGCTGCATCAGCGCGAATCAGGTGATCCATGCCTTGAACAGTGAAAAATATGAAGTACTGCCGATCTATATTTCCAAGGATAACGAGTTCTTTACCGGAGAAGCTCTGATCGATCTGCAGAACTATTCTTCGATCGTGAAAGATCCGGGAAAGACCCTGGATAAAGTCGTTCTTTTCAAAGACGGGAATACCGTGAAAGTGCGCAATGTGAACGGTCTTTTCAAGAAGGAACAGATCATCGATATCGCTTTTCCGGTTGTCCACGGGACCAATGTCGAAGATGGCTCGCTGGCCGGGTTCCTGGAATTTCTGGATATCCCGTATACTTCCTGCGATGTCCTGGGCGGAGCCATCGGTCAGGATAAAGCGGTCATGAAGGATGTCTTTAAAGCGGAGAATATTCCGATGGTGGAGCATTTCGTCGTCTACAGCAAAGATTTTGCCGAAGATCCCAAAGCGGCTCTGGCCGAGGCAAAAAAGATCGGTTTCCCGCTGATCGCCAAACCGGCCAATCTCGGCAGCTCGATCGGAATCGAGATCATCAAGACCCAGAAAGAGTTCACGGAAAAGATCAACGAATGTCTCAAATACGACTTCAAGGTCGTTGTGGAGAAGATGATCAAGGATCTGAAAGAAGTCAATATCTCAGTTATTGGCACGCAGGAAGAATGCCGGGTTTCGGTCATCGAAGAAGTGACGAACGGTACTCTTACGTTCGATAAGAAATACAATCCCAACGGTTCCAAAGGAAGCAAGAAGCTGAAAGCCCCCGCTTCGAAAGGCGCTTCCAAAGGCATGGCTTCCACTATCCGGAAAGTCCCGGCCGATCTGCCGAAGAAACAGCAGACAGCCATCGAAGAGATCGCTGCCAAAGTATTCAAAGTCCTGAACTGCCACGGCTGCGTCCGCATCGATTTCATGATCGACAAAGAAAGCAACAAAGTCTACTGCAACGAGATCAATACGATCCCTGGTTCTTTGGCATTTTATCTTTGGAAAGAAAACGGCTTGCCATTCGACAAGGAATGCGATCTCCTGATAGAGAACGCTTTGAAGCGTTATACGCTGAAATCTCATAAGACCTGGTCTTTTGATACGAATATATTGGATGGTTATGCGAAACACAGTTAGAAAAGTCATCATTATCATCATGATCCTGTTTTTTCTGGCGATCTCGGTATTGTCTCTGGCGGTATAGGCATGAAAAGGATACTGATCGTTTTATTGCTGCTTGGCCTCTGTGCGTGTCAAAAGGAGACCCTCGAAGATAGGCTCCGCATTCTTGGCTACACGGAAGAAGCGATCCAGGTGATCTCTTCCTTGCCGGAAGCGGATCAGGAACGCTTTACGGAGACCTATGACGAGCACTATTCGGAACTGCTTACTTCACCGGAATTCGATAAGGATCATCTGGAGGATTATCTGCGTTACTATGGGATGCTTCCCAATGATAAAATGATAGAAATGGTCAATCAGGGTGTTTTAAACGAGAATACGCTTTCCCGTATGAAAGAAGTCTATGAGAGCGACTATTACATTCCCGCTTATGAAGAACTGTATCTCGAATATCTGGACCGTTATCCTTCGGTACGCCAGATGATGGAAGCCGTCAATACCGGCACATACCGGCCGTTTTTTACAGACATCAAGGAAACCGATATGTCGAAAGGCTATCTGATCCTGGTAAACAAGTACTATACGCTGTCTGCGGATTACGAACCGGATGATCTGGTACAGGTGGAAAGCGCATATGGCAAAGGCCAGCTCAGGGAAGCCGCCTATGAAGCATTCAAGCAGCTTCACGACGATGCGTATGAACTGGGTTATAATATAAGAGTCGTATCGCCTTACCGTTCCTACAGCTATCAGGTAGCCGTCTATGACAAATACCTGCAGAAGGATCCGGTAGAAGTCGTCGACAGCTATTCTGCCAGACCGGGCCTTTCCGAACATCAGACAGGCTTATGTGCCGATGTCAGCATTCCCGGCATCTACATCGATGATTTCGGCGAGTACGAAGCATCCGACTGGCTCTCCGAGAATGCGCACAGATATGGCTTCATCATCCGTTTCCCCAAAAACAAGGAAGATGTCACCGGCTATATCTGGGAAGCCTGGCATATCCGTTACGTTGGAGAAGAGGTCGCGACCGACATTTACGAAAGAGGCATCACATTCGATGAATATTATGCATGCTTTATAGAGGATCATGAATAACAAGAAACCAAACAGACTTACCCTTATACTGATTATTCTTCTGGTACTTTCCCTGGCAGCTTCCTGGGTGTATTTTCTTAAGGACAAAATCGGACCTTCCGATCCGGAAACCGTTACCCCGGTCGATGTCGAACCGACCATCGATCCCGAAATCGAACGGCTCAAAGGCATCTGGAAAGAAAACAAGCAGATCAACGAGGACTATGTCGGAGAGCTTATCTTCGATTCCGGACTGATCAATGAATCTTTCGTCCAGGCAAAAGATGTCTATAAACCGAATGGCGAAATGTATCAGTTCTATACGCAAGGTGGTTCTCTGGTGAAAGATCCGAGCGGATATACCGGAAACGATGTCTATATCTGGACTTACTGGAAGACCGGCGAGTACGACTACAATGATCACGGCGGTTCCGTATTCATGGATTATCGGAACGATCTGGATGATCAGAATCTGGTCATCTACGGACATCATTTCTCCGTCTGGAACGATGAAAAAAGAGTCAAAGCTTTTACGCCTTTGGAAAAGTTTCTGGAAGCGGAAAACTATGAGGAAAACCGTTTCGTGACCCTGGTGCTGGAAAACGAGATCCGTAAATACGTGGTTGCCGTCGTCTACGAATTCGATGCGAATCCCGGCAGTTCCCACTATGACGATTGTCAGTACTGGCGTACGGAATACAATTACGATGATTATTTGGGTTATTACGATGAAAACTACTATCAGAAATATATCAATACGATCACTTCGCTTCAGCTGTATTCCACAGGTACGAGACTGACGACGGCGGATAAGACCCTGACCTTGCAGACCTGCATCTCGGGTCATACCGGAGAACTGTTTGAGATCCTGGTCCTGAAGCAGATCGAAGTCATACCGATCGAAGGCTGATAACAGCCTTTTTTGTTGTAGAATTGAAATGTGATGAGTATCAGACGCTTTTTGCTTACGGCCGTCTGTCTGGCTTGCCTGTCAAGCCCTTTTCCTATACATGCGGAAACGGATCGCTACCTGGTGACCGACCGGGATACGGTGCTGCTGGAAAGTCAGAAATACGACGAGGCGTATCGCTTCTATACCGAACATCTGGAGGAATATCCGAATCTTCTTCTCAAGAAGAATGAGAAAATCATTCAGATGGAATATGGGATCGTTACGTTTCCGAACGACAGAGCCTGTTCGATCAATGCCGCGTATCATTCGACGGTACGGGATCAGGATGATTACCTGAATTCCTGTTACGCTGCCGATGCGGTCTATCTCTACAGTTCCAAGGACTCAACGAAAGCCTATTTCAAGCTGTCCGGGGATATCGGTTTCGTGGATATCGATAAAGTGACTCTGCATCCGTATGAGTCTTTGGAAGCCAAGCCAAGCCATTATCATTATGAAAACGGATCCCTGATACACAACGTCAGAACGGCAGCGAACGATGACATGATCGCATACGCGATCGGGATACGGGATGAGGTCCCGCTTCCGGAAGGCGATTATTTCAGCTATGACGGCCACTATTTCTATGACGATTTCTATCTGATGAGTGATGACTATCGCAGCGATTCCTGCGAGAATGCCGTCAACGAACAGTCCTACTATAATTACTACCAGTATCTTCCTTACCGTTCCTACAGCGTCTACAGCAAAGATGATCTGCAGCGTTATTTCACGGAAACGCTTGGCATCGACCAGCGTTTGGACCATTATCTCGACTGGAACCGGGATGGCGCGAATGATGAGGTGAACCGGTCGCAGCTTGCCGGTACGGAAGGGGATTTCATCACGTGCCAGTATCTCTATGGAACCAATGCGATGCTGCTGCTGTCAGCGGCGATCAACGAGTCTTCCTATGGCAAGTCCCTGAAGTCTTATGAAAGAAACAATCTTTTCCTGTCGGCGGCTTATGAGAACGAAGAAGAAACGGAAGCGGACCGCTATGCGAGCGTTTCGGATTCCATCTATGCCTTCGGCAGATATCTGATCTCGGCCCGTTACGCGGATCATCTGCGGAAAGACTATCGCGGCACCTATCCGGGAAACAAGCTGGGCGGGATCAATGTGAATTATTCCCTGGACCCCTACTATGGTGAAAAGATCGCCGCGACCTATGACGAACTGGAACAGATCCTGGGAAACCGGGATAGGAACCGTTACGCCCTGGGACTGATCATCGCTGCTCCGAGCGTCAGTTTCTATGCCGATGAACAGCTGAACGCTCTGAAATACCGTCTCAAGAATATCGGCGAAGCTTCTTTCATCATTCTGGAAGAAACGGAGGAATCCTACAAGATCCGCATCGACAGCAGCTATTCTTTCGAATATCTGTACGATCCTCAGAAGTCTGTCGCGTACGTTGCGAAAGATCTTTTTGCGGCCGTTCTTAACCCTGACAGGATCCATGAGGAAAGCTTCGGGATGAAACACTTCGATTTCAACGGAGGCACCTGTCACGGCTTAAGCGCAGTGGATGTGAAAGCGGAACAGGATCTGTCTATCGAACCTGTCAGAGAAGGGTTCGAATTTGCCGGCTTCGATGAAAACGGAGTCGCGCAATGGAGAGAGATCGGAGACATCGCTATAAACGGAATGTTCCGGACGATGTCGCTGCATGAACCGATCGATCTGAGGGGAGCATCTCTGTCGGTCAGCTATGCCGATGGGGAAACCGTTTTGCTTCCTCTCACCAGCGATATGATCGCCGGCTATGATCCCGATGCGGAAGGTCCGCAGGATATCGTCATACATTACTGCGGCATGGAAATGAACGCCAAAGTCGAAGTATCTTCAAAAAATGAAATGACCGATGAAGCGATCCGAAACGCTTTGGAAAAAGAAGACTGCGCCTTCATCAAGGAAAACATTTCCGATTCCTCTTATCTTCTGTCATTTAATGAGATCCGCAAGATCGATCACGTTCTGAGAGAGACTGCCGAACGCAATTACGTGGTCAACGATTACGGCGTCGGCCTGGATCTGGGCATTTCTGGTCTCGACCTGTCTCTGCCGGATCTGGATACATTCATCTATGTGAACGATACATATTACGTGGATGTCGAAAAAATCAAGACGATGGATGAGGAGAAGATCGCCCGGCTGGCTTCCGGATACGGGTTCGTTCCGGTTCTCGGCATCGATCTTTCATTCCGCTTCAATTATGAAGATATCGAACTGCAGGGACCGGCCGTCGTGCAGCTGCGCATCGATGAAAAAAAGGACGGTCATATCTACACCGTCTATCATCTGGAAGAAGACGGAGATATCATCAAGTGCCGGACGATGCAGACGGATGGAACCGTCATGTTCATGATCAGGGAAAAAGGCGCTTACGAAATACTGGAAATGCCTGGAATCAATGATTATACGATCCCTGAGATATCGGAAGAACTTACGAAGGATACGATGGGCTACGATGTTCACAAGGTCAATATCGGATTGCTGCTGACGGTCACTTTTGCTTTGGCAGGGATCGGCGGGATCATCATATTTAACATATTTAACAATTTGAGGAAACGAATGTGGAAAGACTTCAGAAAATCATTGCAGACAGCGGAATCTGTTCCAGAAGAAAAGCCGAAGGACTGATCCAGGAAGGAAAGGTCGCGGTCAATGGAAAGATCATTACCGAGCTGGGATATAAAGCGGATCACAATGATGAGATTCGCGTCGACGGCAAGCTTTTAGGGCGTGAAGAAAAGGTGGTTTTTCTGCTGAACAAACCGAAAAATGTCATTTCTTCCGCATCCGATGACAGAGGCCGTACGACGGTCCTGGATCTGGTCGATGTCCCTTATCGCCTGTATCCGGTCGGACGTCTGGATTTCGGCAGTTCCGGGCTCTTGCTGCTGACGAATGACGGAGAACTGATGCAGGAGATCATTCACCCCCGCAATGAGATCGATAAGACCTATCGTGTCACCATCAATGGCCTGATCGGCAAAGAAGAAATAGAAAAACTGGAGAACGGCGTCGTGATCGATGGCAGAATGACCGCGCCATGTACGGTAACGCTGCTGCGGAAGAACGACAATAAAAAAAGCTCCGAATTGGAGATGGTCATTCATGAGGGAAGAAACAGGCAGATACGGAAGATGATGGAAAGCATCGGCTATGACGTGACGAAGCTGCACCGCATCAAGGAAGCCTGCGTCGAACTGGGAGATCTCAAAGCAGGGGAATACCGTCAGCTGAAACCTCACGAGGTCAAGAAACTGAAGGCTTACTTAAATCGCCGTGATATTTAGTTCCTTATCATCGTAAGGATCGATATAGATCGTCTTGTAATTCTTGTATGAAACAAAGCCGGGGCGTGCGCCTTTGATTTTTTTCACGTTGCGAATCTCGCAGTAATCGACAGGGACTGAAGAAGAATAGCGTCCCTGGGAATAATAGGCAGCCACATTGGCACAGATACGGATGATCTTTTCATTCAATCGGCTGGAATCCACGACCAGGTGACAGCCATGGAATCCTTTCGCATGGAACCAGGTATAGTCGTTTTTTGCATACTCAAAGGTCAGATAGCTGTTCTGAAGATTGTTTTTGCCGAAAGTGACGGTATAGCCGTCCGCCGTAAAACGATAGAGGTTGATCTTCTTTTTATTCTGCTTCTTATTGCTTCTGTTTTTGAGATATCCGAAGCGGGTCAGTTCATCCTTGATGTCCAAGGCGTCCGCATAGTCGGCAATGGAAAGCTGTTCATTCAAAGCCTTGAAATAAGTCAGTTCTTCTTCGGCGATCGCGATCTGCTCCTCGATGTAGACCTTGCCTTTGCGCTTCTTCTGATAGATGCTGTAATACTTGTTCGCATTGGCTTTGACCGAGAGTTTCGGATCCAGAGGAATTGCTTTCGTCTGTCCGTCATATCCGCAGATCACCAGCTCTTTCAGTCCTTTCTGTTCGAGATTCTCATACTGATAAAGCAGATCTCCGTTTTCTTTGTCGCCGTCCAGATTCAGAGCGTCTTCCAGCGAACTGTGAAGCTTGGCGATCTTGTTGTCGTAATGCTTGATCTGCCGACGGACGATCTTGAAAAGGTCATCGGCGATGTTTCTGATCCGTTCCGTTTCATCGTTACGGTAGTAGACTTCATCGAAACCCTGCTGTATCGGCCATTTCTCATACGGGAGTTCCAGATGGGTCAGGGGAATGATGTGATATTCGAAACCGTCATCGATCCTGGTCAGGTACAAGGAATCTGATTCCGCGATCTCGGCGATGATCTGATCATACGTCTGCTTTGCCAGCCGGTAGCGGACCTCTTTTTCCAGCGTCTTGGAGAAGCCCTGCAGCTGGGCGACCAGAGAATCTTCCAGATCCGGTACATACGAAGAGAACGGATCGTTCTTGTGCTGATCATCCGGAAGAGCGAACTGCGCTCCGGGGAGGATCGTTCTTCTGGTATTTTCGTAAGGCGGTATCTTCTTCAAAGCGTCGATGATCCTGCCGTTTTCATCGACCAGGACCATATTCGCATATTTGCCCATCAGTTCGATGGAAAGGATGTATTCTTTTTCATCATAGAGTTCATCTCTTGCCCGGATATGCATCAGCAGGAAACGGTCGTAGTTCATCTGGTCGATCTGAAAGATGAAACCGTTTGTCAGATATTTCCTCAGGACCATGATGAAAGTGGAAGGATCGTTAAAGGTCGCATACTTGCGGTCCGAGAGACAGAGATGATTGTAGTTGGAGTGGAATGACATCACCAGATTGGTACGGACATTGCCGGCGTGCACGTTAAAAACGATCTCCGTCTTGCTGGATTCCGCGATCTTGTTGATGCGGATCGGCAGATAGTTTTCGAGATCTTTTCTGACTTTGCTTAGTATGATTCCATCCAGAGCCATATCAATATTATAGAACGAAAGGATAAGAAAAAAATACCCGCTGCAGTCCCACAGAAGAAGGTATATAATGAAGTTACCATTATGAAACTGAACGAACTGGAAATCGGTCAAAGCGGCCGCATCTTGAATGTCGGCGGAACAGGAGCGTTGCGTCAGCATTTTCTGGATATGGGTCTGATCCCGGGCGTTTTGATCACGCCGGTCAAGTATGCGCCTCTGGGAGATCCGATCGAATATACGATCAATGGCTATGAACTTACCTTAAGAAAAGACGATGCGCAAGAGATCAAGATAGAGATCGCGGATCCCATGGAAAGGGAAGATGAACGTCTGGATGTCGATATCGATCACCCCGGCTATGGCGAATCTGGAATCTATCACGCCAGACAGCCGGAGCACAACGAACCTTTGCAGGGAAAAATGACCTTTGCCTTGGCAGGAAACCAGAACAGCGGGAAAACGACCTTGTTCAACCAGCTGACTGGTTCCAATCAGCATGTCGGCAATTTCCCCGGAGTGACGGTGGAACAGAAAACAGGTACCATCAAAGGACATCCCGACTGCGAAGTCATCGACTTGCCGGGCATCTATTCCTTATCGCCATATTCCGAAGAGGAGATGGTTTCCCGAAAATATATCTTAGAAAACAAACCTACCGCCATCATCAATATCGTCGATGCGACCAACATCGAACGGAATCTCTATCTGACCATGCAGCTGATGGAACTGGATATTCCGATGGTGCTGGCTCTGAATATGATGGATGAACTGCAGGACAACCATGGGGCGATTCTTGTAAACAAGATGGAAGAGATCCTGCAGATCCCGGTCGTACCGATTTCGGCAATGAAGAACGAAGGCGTCGACGAACTGGTGGATCATGCCATCCATGTGGCAAGGTATCAGGAAAAGCCCGTGCCGAGAGATTTCTGTGATAAAAACGACCATAATGGCGCCTTACATCGCTGTTTGCACAGTATCATGCATATGATCGAAGACCATTGCGTCGAATATGAGATCCCGATACGATTCGCTGCCAGCAAGGTCGTGGAGAACGATGGGCACATCATCGATTCTCTGCATATCCATGACAAGGAAATGGCGGCGATCGATAATATCATCGAACAGATGGAGAACGAAAGGGGACTGGATCGTTCGGCGGCCATTGCGGATATGCGCTATCTGTTTATCGAACGCCTGTGCAGGCAGACGGTCATCAAACCGCGCGTCAGCAAGCAGCGTCTGCGCAGCGAAAAGATCGATGATATCCTGACTGGCAGATTTACGGCGATCCCGGTCTTTGTTCTGGTGATGCTGGGAATCTTCTATCTGACGTTCAATGTGATCGGGGCCTATTTCCAGGGTCTGCTGGAAGAACTGATCGGCATGCTTCAGGTTTCTGCGGAACGTCTGCTGGAGAATACGGCAGTCTCGGATCCGGTCCGTTCGCTTATTGTGGATGGGGTCTTCAATGGCGTAGGCAGCGTTCTGAGTTTCGTACCGATCATCGTGATCCTGTTCTTTTTCCTGTCGCTTCTGGAAGACAGCGGCTATATGACGAGGATCGCGTTCGTTATGGACAAGCTGTTGAGAAAGATCGGTTTATCCGGAAGAAGCATCGTACCGATGCTGATGGGCTTCGGATGCAGCGTGCCCGCCATCATGGCGACCCGGACGCTTCCTTCCCGTCGCGACCGTTATCTCACGATGATGCTGATCCCGTTCATGAGCTGTTCCGCCAAAATGCCGATCTATGCCTTCTTCACGGATCTATTTTTCCCGAAGCAGGCCTGGCTGATCACAGTCAGTCTGTATTTCATCGGCATCATTACCGCGGTCATCGTTTCCCTGATTGCCAAGAAAACGATCTATAAGGGGGAAGCTGTTCCGTTCGTGATGGAAATGCCGAACTATCGTATCCCGACTCCTGAGAATGTCCTTAGACTGATGTGGGAAAAGGCGAAAGATTTCCTCCAGCGGGCATTTACCGTCATCTTCATCGGGACTGTCGTCATCTGGATCCTGGAACATTTCGATTTCCGTCTGAATCTGGTCGATGACCCCGGACTGAGCATGCTGGCGATCGTTGCCGATCTGATCACGCCGATCTTCAAGCCGCTGGGTTTTGCCGATTGGCGGATTTCCACGGCATTGCTGTCCGGCTTCCTGGCGAAAGAGAGCGTCGTCTCTACCTTATCGGTCCTCTATGGCTCGACTGAGGCCCTGTTCCAGGCCCATTCGCTTGCCGATGTCTTTGCCTTGCTGGTGTTCTGTCTGCTATATACGCCTTGTATTGCCGCCGTTGCTGCTTTCAAACAGGAACAAGGCCATGGCGGCGCCATTAAGATGGTCCTCTTCCAGTGCCTGACTGCCTGGATCGTCGCTTTTGTCATAAGAAAGATTTTACTTGTTTTAATATAGAGATGCTGATATAATAATCAAGCGAATAGAAAAAACTATTCCTTGTCTAGCAATAGACCGTAAGTCCAGAAGGAGGTTAAAATGAAACAATACGAGACAATGTATATCATCAAGTCTACGGTTGACGATGCTGCCAGAGCAGCTCTGATGGAAGAGATGCATGGCATTATCACCGCTCATGGCGGAAACATCGACAACGTTGATGATTGGGGTATGAGAGAATTCGCTTATGAAATCGATCATATGACCAAAGGCTACTACGTCGTAGTGACCTATACTGTCGACAATGATGGTCTGAAGGAATTCGATCGTCTGATGCGCCTGAATGGCGATATCGTCAGAATGATGACCATCTGTCAGGATGAAAAAAAAGGTAAGAAATAATGATCAATGTGAATCATGTCGTCTTAGTCGGCCGTCTGACGAAGGATATCGAACTGCGTAAGACCAACAGCAATATCTCGACTTGCAGCTTTACGGTTGCGGTCGACAAGCGTTTCGCTTCGCAGCAAGCCGGCGGTCAGACCGCTGATTTCATCAATTGCGTCGCTTGGAGACAGTCGGCGGAATTCCTGGCCAGCTATGCGACCAAGGGCACGATCGTGTCCGTCGAAGGCAGGATACAGACAAGAAATTATGAAGGACAGAACGGACGTGTCTATGTGACGGAAGTCGTCGCGGACAATGTCCAGATCATCAGCAATCGCAACAGCGCTCCTGGTGAGAACAGCTATGTTCAGAACAGCAACCAGACGTTTACGCCTAGTGCGGAACCGGCCTATTCCCAGAACGAGCAGGATGACTACAACGAAGTGGAATCCTTCGATCTGTCCAATATTTCCAGCGATGATCTGCCGTTTTATTGAGAATTAGAAAGGAACATTCATGGCATACAGAAAACAGAGAGTGGGATACAAGAAAGTCTGTTATTTCACCAAAAACAAGATTGAATATATCGATTATAAAGACATCGAATTATTAAAGAAATTCATTTCGCCGAATGGCAAGATCACTCCGCGCAGAGTGACCGGAACGAGCTCGAAATATCAGAGAATGCTGGCAACAGCGATCAAGAGAGCCCGCCAGATGGCTTTGCTGCCTTATATCGCAGATTAATGGAATAAACTCCACATGGTGGAGTTTTTATTTTATAATAATTTTATATGAATAAAACGAAGAAACTGACCCAAGGTGCGATGATGCTGGCGATCGTGGGGGCGCTGATCCTGATCGACAGGATGATCGCCTACATGTTTACCGAACTGATCGTCCTGCTGATACCGGTGGTCATCATCATGTACAGTACGATGCACTCCCTGAAGGATGGCGTTTTGCTATCTGTAGGCATGGCCATCATCAGTTTCATCCTGGGCAGTCTGAATTATACGTATCTGATCTATGTCCCGGTTTCCATCGCGACAGGGCTGATCTACGCATATGGCGTACGGCGCAATTTCGATAAGCGGACGCTGCTGTTCATGGCGATCGCGACGTATGTCGTAGGGGAACTGATCGCGACATTCACGGTCTATCCGCTGCTGGGAATCCCATTGACACAGCAGCTGGAAGAATACAAGCTGGCGTTCAATGAAATGAGTTCCTTCTCCGGAATGAACTATGGCGAAATACTGGCTTCCGCCGGTCTCGATCTGTCGAATCTGCTGTTCATCGTTTATATCGTCGCGACGATCATCATGGGAGCCATGGAAGGCCTTCTGATCCATATCCTGAGCATTTTCCTTCTGAAACGGTTCAAGATCCGGGATCTGGGGCAGAGCAGCCTATGGGATATCAAACCCAATCCGACACTGGCCTATGCGGCAATGCTTTGTCTGATGTCGCTGACATTTATCCGTCGTCTGGAACCGAACGGGTTCCTGTATAATACGGTCGTCATCCTGGCGATCCTCTCTTCGGTCGTTCTGATGTATTATGGCTATCTCTTTGTGATGCTGTTCGGAGTCGTCGTATTGCATAAGAACATCGGCACTTTCTTTATCCTACTGTCGTTCTTTATCCCGGTATTGCTGATGTCGCTGGTCATCTTCGGCTTCCTGTACGGGGCCGGGCCTCTCAGAAACTATCTGGAACTGAAACTGCAGCAGCAGAATCGAACGCAATGAAAAAACGTACTTTTATTCCGACTATATCTCTGATTACGGCGATCGCAGTGATCGCGTTTCTTGTTTTGCTTCATTTTGTCTTTCGCGTGAACATCAATCTGGCGCTGCTTGTGGCAGTGGTCTTTACCGTTGTGCTGCTGCTGATCTTCTTCTCGCTGGATTCGATCCGGATCGAAACCAACAAAGAGATCGAAGAAAACCTGAACAATGTCTACCGCGAGATCCTGAACGATGGGGAAATGGGGATCATCATGTATGACAACAACTATGAGGTCACCTATCTTTCCCAGTTCTTTGCGGATCGCGGATGGAATCATTTCGGCGAGAAGGTACTGAACTGGCTGCCGGAACTGCAGGATATGCTGAATAATGAAGCAAACAACGAAACGATCACGATCGATGATGAGACATTCCTGGTCCGCAGAGTCGACAAGACCAATACGCTGACGTTCAAGAATATCACCAAGGAATATAATCTTGATAAGAAGCTGGCCAACGAAGCTGTCGTCGTAGGCATGCTGAGCTATGACAATTATGACGAGATGTCCATGTCCGAGGATGATCTTTCCTATATCAATACCAATATCAAGATCGCTGTCAGCGATTATTTCAAGAATTTCAACGTCATATACAAGACATTACGAAACAACCGGGTCCTGCTGCTGCTGAATGAAACGATCTTCGGCAATCTGCTGAATGACCGCTTTTCGATCCTGAATACGGTACGAAAGGTCTCCAAGGATGCCAATCTGGGCGTGACTCTGTCGATGGCGTTTGCCAGAGGCTCGGACAATCTGACGGAACTGGATGAGTCGGCCAAGAGCCTGCTGGATCTGGCACAGACCAGAGGCGGAGACCAGGTCGTGGTGCGGAAGATGGGAG
>CADBPB010000101.1 GCA_902796525.1 uncultured Erysipelotrichaceae bacterium
CACCACTTTGGGATGTAGCCAAGTGGTAAGGCAACAGACTTTGACTCTGTCATTTCGCTGGTTCGATCCCAGCCATCCCAGCCAGTCATGACTCGGTAGCTCAGGCGGTAGAGCATCTGACTTTTAATCAGAGGGTCCCGGGTTCGATTCCCGGCCGAGTCACCACTGTTATTGCAGGTGTAGTTCAATGGTAGAACTTCAGCCTTCCAAGCTGACTACGTGGGTTCGATTCCCATCACCTGCTCCATAGATATTAAAAACTTGCCTTGACAAAGGCTTTTTTTATGTTTCCGGACAATTCCTTTCCTATGACTATCGCAAAGGATAAGATATAATATTGCTATGCGCAAACGCAAACTTAAGTTACATCCGATCGAAATCATCCTGATCGCGCTGCTGTTTCTGACGCTGATCCTGGCGATCATTACCCGTCCCAGAACCAGTCACCCGCAGATGGCTGGCGAAGAGAGCGAAATGATCGATATCGATTATTCCAAGATCACAGACATGAACGGTCACTATTCATACGAGGATGAGAACTACGGCAGCAGCTTCGGGATCGACATTTCGGAATTCCAGGAGAATGTCGACTGGCAGAAAGTGAAGGATGCCGGCGTGGAATTCGTATTCCTCAGGATCGGCAGAAGAGGCGCGACGACGGGACTGCTTTATGATGATGAAGAATTCGAATCCCACTACGAAGGCGCCAGAAAAGCCGGACTGAAAGTCGGGGTCTATTTCTTCTCGCAGGCGATCAATGAAAAGGAAGCGCGGGAAGAGGCCGATTTCGTCTATGACCGGCTGAAAGGCAAGAAGATCGATTTCCCTGTCGTCTACGACCTGGAAGAAGTCTATCTGGAAAACGAAACGCCGCGGATCAGCGAACTGACCAGGGAGGATCACACGGCGAACGCCATGGCCTTTTGCGAGCGTCTGAACAGGAAACACTATGACACGATGATCTACACCTATCAGTACTGGGCAGAAACCTACTACGACATGGAACAGATCAGCAGCTATCCCATCTGGTACGCGGCCTATGATACGGATCAGCCGAAACTGGACTACCCCATCAGCATCTGGCAGTACTCCAAGACCGGCAGGATCGACGGAATCGGCGTCCCGATCGATTTCAATATCATGTTTATCAGGAAATGATCATGGATCAGAAACAGAAGCTGACGGATTACTACAATAAATTCAACGAAGACAAACGTCTGGATCGCAGGCACGGGCAGGTCGAATTCCTGACCTCTTTGCGATACATTCATGAATACACGACGAACAGAGACAGGATCATCGATATCGGCGCAGGAACAGGAAGGTATTCCCTCTATCTCAAGAATGAAGGCTACGATGTGACCGCGGTCGAATATGTGAGACCCAATATCGGAAAACTGAAAGTCAAAGATCCCGAGCTGACCGTCATCGAAGCCAGCGCTACCGACCTTTCCATGTTCGAGGACGACCGGTTCGATGCGGCGATCCTTTTCGGTCCTCTGTATCATCTCTATTCCGAAAAGGATAAACTGAAAGCCTTATCCGAAGCGAAACGGATCACGAAGAAATACATCTTCGCGACCTATATCATGAACGAATACAGCGTCATCGAGTACGCCTTCAAGCAGGGACACTACAAAGAGATCCGCGACAAGCTGAAGGAAGACTTCCGGATCGATGATCCGGACGGACTGTTCTTCCAGATGCGCATCGAAGAGATCGATGAACTGAATGAAAAGGCGGGGCTGAAACTGGTGAAACGTTTTGCCTCCGACGGTCCCAGCGATTATATGCGCCGCACGATCAATGCAATGGATGAAGAGACCTTTAAAGCCTATCTGGATTTTCATTTCAGGACCTGCGAACGGAAAGAACTCCTGGGAGCCAGTTCGCATGTCGTTGATATCCTGACAAAATAAAAGAAGCTATTCAGCTTCTTTTTCTTCTTTCTTGTCTTCCGGCGCATATTTGATGCACAGGTGTCTCTTGGCGCCCTCGCCCACCGATATCGTCGTCACATTCTTGAAATCCTGCAGATACTGATGGATGACTTTTCTTTCGTCGCTGGGCATCGGATCCAGTTCGCAATCCACATGGGTCTTGGCGACATTGAGCGCTTCCCTTCTGGCGATCGACTTGACTTTCTTGTAGCGGTCTTCCTTGTAATGGTTCACATCGACCACCAGATCGATCCTCTTTTTGAAGGTGGCATTCAC
>CADBPB010000102.1 GCA_902796525.1 uncultured Erysipelotrichaceae bacterium
GAAGAAGAAGTCTATGCCGAACGGCTGATCAACGACATGGCCGATGCCATGAACGAGAAACAGTTCAAGGTCTATATGCAGCCGAAATATGATGTGACAGAAGAGGAACCGAGGATCGCAGGCGCGGAAGCGCTCGTACGCTGGCAGCATCCCGAACTGGGAATGGTGTCGCCGGGAAGGTTCATTCCTCTGTTTGAAGGAAACGGACTGGTACAGCGTCTGGATCACTATATCTGGGAAGAAACCGCCAGGATCATCGCGGACTGGAAACTGAAATACCATCGGTCGGTCCCGGTATCGGTCAACGTATCCCGCATCGATCTCTATGATCCGGAAATCAAGACAAGACTGCTCGGCATCATCGAAAGATATCATCTGGAGAAAAAAGATCTCCATCTGGAGATCACTGAAAGCGCGTATGCCGAGGATATGGAGACCATATTGAGTACGATCGCTTCTTTGCAGGACGAAGGCTTCGTGATCGAAATGGATGATTTCGGTTCCGGCTTCTCTTCGCTGAACATGCTGTCGAGGATGCCGATCGATGCGCTGAAATTCGATATGCAGTTCGCCAGAACGATCGATACGGATCTGAAGCAGTATCACCTGGTGGAAAGCCTGATCGGTTTTGCACGCATGCTAGGTGTCATGACGATCGCGGAAGGTGTGGAAAACAAGGAGCAGTACCTGGCGATGAAGAAAGCGGGATGCGACATCATCCAGGGCTATTATTTTGCGAAACCGCTGGCGGAAGAAGAGTTTGAACACTATATAGAAGAACTGGAGGAACAAACATGCTGAGTATCGATGCTTTGAAAGAATTCGGAGCCGATGTGGAAGATGGTCTGACACGCTGTTTCGGGTCGGAAGAGTTCTATCTGAAACTGGTCGCTATGATAACGGAAGAAAAATCATTCGGGCTGCTGAAGGAAGCGCTGGAACAGGGCGACCTGGATGCGGCATTCGAAGCGGCGCACGCCTTGAAAGGAGTCACGGCCAATCTGTCGCTGACGCCGATCCTGAATCCGGCGATGGAGATCACCGAACATCTCCGTCTGCGGGAAGAGATGGATTATGAACCGTTGCTGAAAGAGATCCTGGAACAGAAAGAAACACTGGATAAGATCGTCAAAGAATAAAAGCGGAAATTTCCGCTTTTATTGTTCCTCCAACAGTGTCTGTATCTTTCCCATGTGTTCGTCATCCATCAGCATCGCCATGAGCACGGGAGAGAATCGTTTCTTTTCGTTCTGAAGGATCTCTTTTACGTTCTTTGTGGTATCGCTGTCATAGCTTTCCACCAGATAGGATACCAGGGCGATGACATCGGTCATCTGCCGGTATACGGAATCGTTGCGGACGTATTCTTCGGGATATCCTTTGCTTCCGTCGTACCAGGAATGATGTCCGTAGGCGCAGTCGGCATAGATTTCCGTCGACTCTCTGGAAGCCAGGTCGTCATGGCCGGAAACGGTATGCAGCTGATAGATCTCGTATTCCCGTTCCAGCAGATTCCTGCTGCGCATCAGACGTTCCAGGTTCATCTTGAGAAGGCCGAAATCATAGTATAAGGCGCAGTTCTTTCCATAGTCGCAAAGCAGCTCCTTTTTGCGCTGCAGGTCTTTTTCTTCCTTGATGAACGGAATGTCGTCAAAGAAAGACGGATCTTCCGAAAAGATGCTTTCGCAGAGGTAGGATACGATCTTCTGGGCAAGCAGGGACCGCAGATAGGATACGCCGGAGAGCTTGCGGATCAGTTTCGTGGTGATATCTTTATAGGAAGGGACACCGCCTGTTTCGTAGTAATCGGTAATGATCAGCGTCATCAGATAGTTGAAATATTCGATCCCGTCATCCAAGGGATATGCCATGATGACACGCATCATCTTATCATAAGCGTCTTTCAGAAAATCTAAACGCCGTTTCCGGTTGCGCAGATTCTTGTTGCGTCTCAGTAGAGTTCCATAATAGATCGGCAGCTGGCAGCTCGCATACATCGAAGAAAGATCGAACTGTTTTTCGTCCGCATCGTTGATCAGTTTCTCCATGCGATCCAACGTCGTATCGATATCTACGAAACCGCAGCTGTATTCCATTTCATAGTAAGGCCACAGCCAGCGCACGTTCGGATCTCCCTTGTGGGCTTCCGGTTCAAAGACATACTGACAGGATTCCAGGACGGCAGCCAGCTCTTCTGCCGAGAGATTGCCCCGCGACATGACCGCGCGGTTGGAACTCATCTGCTGATGGGTACGCTGGAGGAAGACATCCCACGGAAGACCGGGAGCCAGTTCCCTGTAATAGGGATCCTGTACGATCTGCAAGACGCGGCGGCTGATGTCCACCCGTCTCTTAAGATCGCGCGCACAGATGGCGATATTTGCCAAGGAACGGATGATGTATCCCTTTGTTTCTTCATCCGGAATTTCCGCAAAGTATTTGAGATAGGAGGAAGCCTCCGTAAACATCATTTCCGCTTCGAAATACAAAGAATGAGACAGGGATGATTCGATCCCCTGCACAGAACGGTTCTGATAATAGAGACCCATGCCGACCTTATAGAGCTCTTTGATGATATTATTGCGGTCTTTGCGGAAACGGTACAGGGTCAGCAGCGCTTCATGGATCAGCAGATAGATGCCGCAGTCGAGATTGGCATTCCAGTCCATCAGCACATCGGAAAACTCCTCGAGCTCCCTGATCGTATCCTGGGAAGCGGTATGCAGCTCGTCGAGACAGGTAAAAAGATATCGGTTCAAAAGATCGATGTTTTCTCTTCTCAGGATCTCGCTCTTCTTCTTGGCTTCGATCCTGCGGATCTCCTCCGTTTCGGGATCTCCTCCTCTGGCTACATCCAGCAAGGCGGCGATCTCTTTGATATTTTCGATATATTTTTCCTGGTAAGGTTGCATCTCAGATCGTTTTCAGTGTCTGCATCAGTTTATGGATATCGATCGGTTTGGCGATATGGGAATCCATGCCTGCCTCTTTGGCTTTGGCGACATCTTCGGCAAAAGTATTTGCCGTCATCGCAAAGATCTTGATCGTCTTCGCATCATCTTTACCCGACGCGCGGATCGCTTTGGTCGCTTCATAGCCGTTCATGACCGGCATCTGTACATCCATCAGGATCGCATCGTAATGGACGTCGGACAGGTATCTGTCCAGCGCTTCCTGGCCGTTCTCTGCCGTATCCAGGACGACATTGGTAGAGGATAAGATCTCCTTGGCGATCTCCCGGTTGATGAAATTGTCTTCTACCAGCAGGATCCGTTTTCCAGAGAGATCCAGACCGCCGGTCAGATGGTCGTGCGAATCGTCTTTCAATGCGGCGGCGATCCCGTTGATCAGCGATTTCCTGAACAGGGGCAATGGAATGAAATGTTCGATGCCGCTGCGGTTTGCCCGGTACTCGATATCGTGCCAATCCTGATCTCCGATCAGGATGATCGTCATCTCCGGATGGGCTTTGTGCAGATAAGACGCCACATCGAAGAGGTCTCCGGTCGCTTCGCCGATTTCTCCCAGCAGCAGGACATCGGTCTTTTCGTTCGCAAACTCGCTGTCGGTCAGCAGAGACAGGGCTCCGTTGAAGGTCGTCGTTTCTTTGAAGGAAAGGCCGTATTCCTGCAGGTAAGTAAGGATACGGTCGTGGACCTCTTTATCGTTTTCCAGGACCAGGATATTCCGATCCTTCAGGGCTTTGTCGTTGACGGCGGCTTTCTCATAACGCAACGGAACATGGATCTCTACCGTAGTGCCTTCATTCAGCTTGGAAGAGATCGTGATGGTTCCATCCATCAGTTCCACCAGTTTCTTAACGATACTCATGCCCAGGCCGGTGCCTTCGATCCGGGAGATCGTCGTGGAATTCGCCCGTTCGAACGGGTCGAAGATCTTCTTCAGGAACTCCTCGGACATGCCGATGCCGTTGTCCTGACAGCGGAAACAAAGAACGCAGCGGTCGTCGAGCATTTCCTGGGAGAAAGAGACTTTGATCTCGCCGTGGTCCGGCGTATATTTGACGGAATTGTTGATGATGTTGACGAAGATCTGCCGCAGCCGCAAGGTATCGCCATAGAGGCATTCGTACAGGATGTCATCCGTCTTGAAGATGAAAGAATGATGTTTATCTGCCATCTGCGGCTTGCTGACGGTCAGCGTTTCATGCAGCAGATCGCTCAGCCAGAACTGTTCCTCATTGATGCTCAGACGTCCCGAATTGATCCTGGACATATCCAGGACTTCGTTGATCAGGCTTAGAAGATGCCCGCTGGCAACCTCTATCTTATTCAAAGAATCGGCGACCCGCGCTTTTTCATCCAGGTGGTTTTTCGCCAAAGAAGTCAGACCGATGATCGCGTTCATCGGCGTACGGATGTCATGCGACATATTGGACAGGAATGTCTCTTTCGCCTGATTCTCTTCTCTTGCTTCATTGAGCAGCTTCAGGGTGTCTTCGTATCTCTGGTCATCGCCGCTGATCCACAGTTCCGTATCATGTGAAAAAGAGATCTTCTCACGCAGATCGTTTGCATCGAATGATTCGGTCTGATACAAGATCGTCTGTCCTTCTTTTTTGACAGTAACTAATGCATAACCTCTTGTCATAGGTCTCCTTTCCATCTGAAAAGATGCCAAGACTGTTCTTGCATTTATTGTATCGTGAAATGCCTAAAAAAGCATTTCATCTAATAGATATGGTA
>CADBPB010000103.1 GCA_902796525.1 uncultured Erysipelotrichaceae bacterium
AACCAGTTCTGGACCCGTTTCGACCGCAAGACGGAAGAGATCGAAACATTAAAAAAGAAAGAGATCGATGACCTTCTAAGCTATCTCTGGGATCTCGATGTGAATGTCATCACGTATAAGAACGGCTACGACTGCGTCCTGGCAAAACGGATGGACTGGCTGCTGGAAGCGTCCCAGAAGCGCAACAAGTCCAACGTTCAGCTGACCGACAAAGAAACGATACGCAATACCGAGACCTGCAAACTGGAGATCCGTTATGATGAGGCGCATGAAGAAGAACTGATGAAGATCGTCAACGCCCATGCCAATCCGTTATATACGCATGTCAAGACTTTTACCGGTACCCTGGAGTTCATGAAGCCGGGGATCGACAAAGGCAGAGCAGTCAGAGTCATCTGCGAAAGGCTGCAGATCCCGTTAAGCAAGGTCGTTGCCTGCGGCGATATGGATAACGATACGGAAATGATTCGGACAGCCGGCATCGGAATATGCATGCGCAACGGCTGCAAAGCTTCGAAAGAGGCTGCCGACTACGTCACCGAAGAAGATGTCAGTCACGACGGTCTGGGAAAATTCTTCTATCAACATCTGTTCAAAGAATAAACAGATGTTTTTTATATTGAAGTCGGTGTTTCTTTAACTTAATATTGTTTTGGGGGCTTATTATGAAAAAAATATTTATATTATTAATGGCATTGCTGATGTTCAGTGCCTGTTCACAAGAGAAGGCTGGAACATCGGTTGTCGTCGAGGAATTCGTCGGACGCAACGTGCAGGATCTCTATGAGTGGTGCGGCACGATTTCCGATGACTATTCCTGCGAAATCACCTATGAAGATAACAGCGAGTATGAAAAGGATATCGTCTTCGAACAGTCGGTCAAAGCCGGCAAGAAACTGAAGGAAGACATCCATTTCAAGGTATCCAACGGCAATTCCACAGAGATCGTTCTTCCATTCATCACCAAAGGCGTCACCAAAGCGGATATCGAAGAATGGAAAGAAGCGACGGGTCTGAAATCGCTGGAATTCATCTACGAAGAAAATGAAGAGATCGAAAAGAACCATGTCATCCGCATGGAACCGGAATCTCATGTCACGAAGGATACGCCGGTGAAGGTCTACCTTTCTTCCGGTCCTGCTGCTCCGGTACAGACGACGATCGAAGTCAAGTTCGGCGATTTCATCGGTCTGACGGTCGAAGAATTCGAACAGAAAGCGAAAGAGCTTGGTCTGAAGCCGAATCATCAGGAAAAGAGAGACAGATTCAATGCGGATGTCAAGTTCGGCAATATCGCATGGCACGGTAGCGGCATCTATGAAAAGGACGAAGTATTCAATTACGGCGTGTGCATCAATGCGATCATCGTCAATCCGAGCGAATATGTCGGCAAGACGGAAGAAGAGTTCATCAAGATCGCCAAGAACCTGCATCTGACGCCGAAGCACATCAGCGGCAGAGATACCTATTCCGCCAGCATCGATAAGGGCGATATCGTATCTCATGGCAACGGCGTATATGTTGAAGATGAAGAATTCAAGTACGGTCTGTCTTATGGCCCGGCAGTCGTGACGCAGGGCTATGAAGGAGCGAACGAGTCCGCATTCCTGGATTATCTGAAGATGCTGACGCTGAAAGACGACCGCAAGACCAGCTATTCCGAAACGGTTCCTGCCGGCAAGATCATTTCCTACTACTATGGCAAATATTCGACCGGCGACTGTGTGACTTACTATGTCTCGCTCGGTCCGGAGACGCTGACGATCAACGTCCCGGATTTCTCGGGCAAGGATGAAGATGAACTGCTGAAGTTCTTCTCGGCCAATGGCATCCTGGTCAAGTCCAGGACCGAGGAACAGTCCCTGCTGCCGAAGGGCAAGGTCATTTCCAACGATCACGGGGAGATGAAGGCGGGTACGAAGGCCGCATATAAGGTCTCGACCGGTCCGGCTGTCAAGGAACAGGCGATCATCGAAGCGTTTGCGACCGTACGCGATTCCGTTTCGGCTGAAGGCGATTACGAACGCGCAAGCTTCCAGATGCACCGTTATCTGTTCGGCAGAGGTTTCATGAATTACGAGATCATTCCGGTCGTCTATGGCGATTATGAGCCTGGCATCCTGCTGTCGATCACGATCAACGGCGAACCGCTCCAGGATTATCCGGTCAGCGTACCGATCGATGCCGAGATCGTCTGCCGCATGTCAGCGAATATCGACTGATCATCAAAAACGATACGAATAAAACAAAAGCACCTAGACGGTGCTTTTGTTTATGTCTATATGCAGTCCATAGTGACAGGAAGTCTTATGTGATCTTCTTTGAAAGGATATCGATGAACTCCTGTGCGGACGCCGTTCTGATGATCTCGTTGAAGTTGTCCGGATCGATCAGGATCATACTGATGGGTTCGAAGAGTTCGTTGAACAGATAGCGGTCGTTCCGGTTGAAGCATAGCATCATCACCAGTTTCACTTCGGTTTCGTCCCATTCGACCGGAGTCTTGCAGATACGGACGTTGATGCCGGTCTTTTTCTCATGCATCTTCATCGCGTGAGGGATGGCAAACGCATCGAAAGCAACCGAGGAGATGGAATCCCGTTCGATGATTTCCGATTCGAAAGCGTCACCGACATAACCTAGCTCTTTGAGCTGTTCCGCCATCTGGTGGATGGTCTCTTCCTTGCTGAAAGAAACATCGCAGACTTCAAATAGTTCTTCTTTGATCAAAGCGGAAAGATGCTCGCGGAAGGTTTCCTGTTTCTTTTTCTTGCGGATCTCCGAGATCTTGTTTTTGATCAGCTCCAGATCGGCCTCTTTGATGATGGGAGAGACTTCCACGAACGGGATCCCGGTCTTGCGGTCGCTGGATAAAGTGGAAATGATCAGATCGCTCTGCACCTTGTCCAGTTCTTCTTCCTGAGTCAGGATATCGGTGATGATCAGTTCCTCGCCAAGCCGCTTGCCGATAGCGTCGGAAAGCCGGTTGTTCAGGTTGTAGTAGCCGGGACAGAAAATGACCGCCAGCAGCTTGTTGCTTAAGGAACTCTGCAGTTCCAGGGCTCCGCCGATATGGAAGGCGATATAGGCGATCTCGTCATCATTCAGGTTGATCCCGGTTCGTTCCCGGATGATGCGGGCGGAATTGACGGCGGCATCATAGATCAGCGGGCAGTTCTGTTTGATCGAAGCGGTCAGCGGATTCTTGGAGAAGTAGCCGCTGCTGGAACGGATCAGCAGATTCTTGATGTGCAGACAGAAGCGGACGAAGAACTCTGGCTGGGACAGATCGATGTAGAAATAGGAAGCGAAATCTCTGACGATGTCATCGGCCAGCTGGTAGATCTCTTCGCCGACATATTGGCGGACATTGTCGACCGTGATCGTTTCATAATCCAGGTTGGATGCCCTGGACAATATCAGCATCGTGAATTCGGCGACTTCCGTTTCATTGAAGCTCACATTGAACTTTTCTTCGAAACGGCGGATGATGTCGTGAGCAAGTTCGTATTCATGGGAACGCACGACCGGCGGGATCTCTCCGGTTTCGGTGGCCGCATAGCCGTTGCGTATCCTGTCGATCGTGATCGAAGAATGGAGGATCAGATTTTCCAGAGAATAGTCGTTGATAAAGAAACGATGCTTCTCGAATTCTTCCTGGATCGTGTTCTTGATAAACATGACGTCGATGCCTTCGAAACTGGAAGACATCTTTTCATAGTTGACGAAATTGTTGCGGGATTCGGAATAGAGCAGCGTGCTTAAAAGCTTGCGCTTGTTTCTCTCAAGACCTGTGACGACCAAGGTGTCATTCTGATTGACCAGCTGCAGTTCGCCCTTCTTCAGGACTTTGCGTACTTCGACCAGATCGGCTTTCAGCGTGGAGTAGGCGATAAACATCTCGTCGCACAGGTCATAGGCGTTGATCATGCCGCGCTTGATGAGATTGTTGATGATGTAAGAGACCCGTTCTTCCGGCGTCTGGGGGATGGCCGACTTGGATTCGGAAAGCAGTTCTTCCGCCTTCTGTCCATCGATGGTGTAGCCCTTCTGGGAAGAAAGGATCGTATCGGGAAGCGTCTGATTGATCTCCTGGATATAGGATTTGACGGAACGGGGCGAAACATTCAGATGATTGGCCAGTGACGATGAAGTCATTGGCGAATCTGCCTGTTTCAGGGTCCTGATGAGCTGCAGAAGCTGATTTTTCATACTTTTATTATAAAGTATCCGTCAGTACTTTTTCACTCCCATGGGGCAAAAGAATGGACGAGAATCGATATTATAGAAAATAAAATAAAAGTATGGATAGAAAACTGAATGTCTTGCTGGTATGCGGCGCAGGCGCTTCTTCGAGCTTCATGGCGGCCAAAATGCGGGTCGCAGCGAAGAACCGGGAGATCGATCTGAATGTGAAAGCCAGATCGGAAAGCGAAGTCGTCAATTTCATCGACGACTGCGACGCGATCATGATCGGTCCGCATCTGTCGGTCTGGTTCGATGATATGAAAAAACGCTATGGCGAAGACTGTGCCGTGATCCTGATGAAAAAGGAGTACTACAGCAAGCTGGATGGCGATAAGGCGATCGATCATCTGCTGCAGGAATTGCGTTTGCACGATGAGGGTGCAAAACAGTAGAGGAAAACGATAGCGGAGAAATGAAATAATACAAGTGTATCCAAAATAGGAGGTATATTCTAATGACTAAACATAACGTATTACTCGTCTGCGGTACCGGCGCTTCTTCCGGTTTCATGGCTGCCAACATCCGTAAGGCTGCTGCTGCCAGAGGCATGGAAATCACGGTCAACGCAAGAAGCGAAGCGACGGTCGAAGACTATGTCGAAGAAATCGACTGCCTGCTGATCGGACCGCATCTCGCTGCTCTGAAAGAAGAAATGGAAGAGCGTTGCGAAGGCTACCCGATCAAGGTTGCCGTTATCGATAAAGATGCCTACGCCCGTCTGAACGGCGACAAGGCGCTTGATCAGCTCTTGGCTTTATTTGAAGAGTAATCTTCTGAAATAAAGAATATTCCAAAAAGAAAGGGGAATAACTGACATGAAAGGATTTATGAACTGGTTGGAGAACTCGTTTGCTCCAAAACTGCAGAAAGTTACCAATCTGACTTGGATCGTTGTTATCAAGGATTCCATCTTACAGATTCTGCCATTCATTTTGGCTGGTTCGCTGTTCTGCTGCCTCGCAATTCTTAACGGCAGTTTCTGGACACCGTTCGGCTGGACGATGTCAAAGATTTCGCTGATGATTGCGTTCTTAGTTCCATTTAACTACTGTGAAAAGAAGAGATTCAGAAAACAGCGTATCTTAGCCGGTATCTGCGGCCTGTTGCTGTTCATGATCTTCGTTGAACCGGAAGTCGTCGCTTCTGGTGCCGCTACTCAGGGCGTTGGCCTCTATGGCGCAGCCGGTCTGTTCGTAGCTATGATCGCCGGTATCATTTCCGGTCTGGTCTTCGGCGCATTCGCGAAGTTCTCGTTCTTCAAAGAAGATTCCGTCATTCCTGACTTCGTACGTCAGTGGTTCGACGCTTTGCTGCCGATCATGCTGGTCGTCGCATTGGGTTGGGTCCTGGTCGACATCGTCGGTCTGGATATCGCCGGTACGATTCAGAAGATCTTCTCTCCGTTGGCTCTGATCGCCAACACGCTGCCTGGTATGATGATCGTCACTTTCTTCCAGTGCTTCATCTACTCCATGGGTATTTCCGGTTGGGTCCTGACCCCTGTTACTGACCCGGTCAAGAGACAGGCTCAGGAAGCGAACCTCGCGCTGGTTGCTGCCGGTACCGCTACTGCTCAGAACCTGTCCTTATTCACGGAAACCACGATGTACACCTGCTACATGTGGATCGGCGGCATCGGTGCTACGCTGTCCCTGGTTCTGCTGATGTGCTTCTCTAAGTCCAAAGAGCTGAACGCTTTAGGCAAAGCCTGCCTGGCTCCTGGCATCCTGAACATCAACGAACCGGTCGTCTTCGGTGCGATCGCCTGGAACCCGTATCTGATGATCCCGATGTGGATCCAGGGTCCTCTGGCTGCATTAACGACTTGGGCATTCACGAAGTGGATCCCGATCGCAAAGATTCCGCGCATCATGTTCGAACTGTGGTACTGCCCGTATCCGATCTCAACCTGGATCTCTACGGAAGGCCATCTGATGAGTATCGTATTCGTGCTCGCTCAGTTCGCTTTACAGGCACTTGTCTGGTATCCGTTCTTCAAGGCATACGAGAAAGTCAAGGTTGCGGAAGAAGCTGCTGAAGCTGCGAAATAATACTTAATTTATAGTTCCGGAAAACGCTGTCGTTTGGCTCTATGTCAGCGACAGCGTTTCTTTACCAAAAAGGAGAAACATAAAAATGACACCTGAAGAAAAAACTGAACATATCATGATGAAAGCGATGGACATCATCATGAATTCCGGTGATGCCAGAAACTTTGCGGCACAGGCATTCGACAAGATCGTCGAAGGCGATTACGAAGCTGCCAAAGAACTGCTTGCCGAAGCAGAAAAAGTCCAGACGGCTGCCCATGTGACCCAGACCGAAATGATCCAGGGCGATATCCGCGGCGGCGATGAAAAGATGGACTATTCTGTGCTCTTCGCTCATGCACAGGATACCCTGATGACCATTCAGGTCGAAATCAATATGACGAAAAACTTCCTGAAGTATGCGCAGGCGGTAGATGCGAAACTGAAGGGATAAGATATGGCAAAAATGAGTAAAGTCAACGGTCTTCCGAAGGATTTCCTCTGGGGCGGCGCTTTGGCTGCCAACCAGATGGAAGGTGCCTGGAAGGAGGGCGGCAAGGGATGGTGTCTCGCGGATATCAACCGCGCGCAGTATGACATCGATCCGAAAGATCGCTACAACATGGAGATCGATACGGCCTACATCGAGAAAGCGATCCACGAAGATGATCTGCTTTATCCGAAACGCAGAGGCATCGATTTCTATCATACCTATGAGGAAGACATCAAGCTGCTGGCCGGTTCCGGCATGAATTCCTTAAGGACTTCGATCAACTGGGCAAGGATCTTCCCGAATGGGGATGATGCCGAACCGAACGAAGAAGGTCTTGCCTTCTATGATCGTCTCTTCGACTGCATGATCGAGAATGGTCTTGAACCGCTGATCACATTAAGCCATTACGAGATGCCGCTGAACCTGGCGACCAGCTACAAGGGATGGTACTCCAGAGAAGTCGTGGATTTCTTCGTGAAATACTGCGAAGTCTGTTTCAAGCGTTTCAAAGGCAAAGTCAAGAAATGGATCGTGGTCAACCAGATCAATCTGATCGTTCACGAGAGTTTCAACCACTTAGGCATCGCTGCCGATAAAGTCGACAATCTGCTGGAAGCCAAATACCAGGGTGTTCACAACGAGATGGTCGCCTGCGCAAAAGCGACCAAGATCGGCCACGAGATCGATCCGGAAAACCAGATCGGCATGATGTTCTGCTCCAATCTGACTTATCCGTGCTCCCACAGACCGGAAGATGTCTTCTGGAATATGAGACATAATCAGATGGAATATCTCTATGGCGATATCATGGTCCGCGGCTATTACCCGGGCTATGCGCTGAGATATTTCGATGACCATGATCTGCATATCCAGTTCTATCCAGGCGATGAAGAAGCTCTGAAAGAGGGCACAGTCGATTTCGTATCGCTGAGCTACTACTATACCAGACTGTCCGGCGAGGAGCCTTATCTGCATACCGAACTGGGTCAGGTTTCCAATCCCGATCTGCCGGCTTCCGACTGGGGCTGGTCAGTCGATCCGATCGGTCTGCGTATCGCTTTGAACGAGTACTGGGACAGATACCAGAAGCCGCTCTATATCACGGAAAACGGTATCGGCGCCTATGACAAGGTCGAAGCGGATGGAAGCATCCATGACGACTATCGTATCGCTTATCTGAGAGATCACATCAAAGCGTTCGAAGAAGCAGTCAAAGACGGCGTCGATCTCAGGGGCTACTATCCTTGGGGTCCGATCGACATCATCAGCTGCTCCTCCAGCGAGATCGAAAAGCGTTACGGCTTCATCTATGTCGATTACGACAACTACGGCAATGGTACCGGCAAGAGATCCCTGAAAGATTCCTACTACTGGTATCAGAAAGTCTGTGCTTCCAACGGTGAAGACTTAGGCGAATAAACAATATACAAGTATCTACTAGACAGCTGCCTGATTTCTCCCCCTTCATGCAGCTGTTTTTCAAAACAGTGAAGAAAGGAATATCGTTATGAAACAGTTACCAAAAGGTTTTCCGAAAGATTTCTTATGGGGCGGTGCCGTTGCTGCCTGCCAGATCGAAGGCGCCTGGGATCTCGATGGCAGAGGTCCTTCGACTTCCGACATCCACCGTTATGACGACAAGCAGGACCAGGCACATATCGAGAAAGAAGGCGGCGATACCTTGGAAGGCATTTTCCGGGCTTTGGAAGACAAGGAAGGCTATTATCCGAAACGCTATGGCATCGATTTCTATCATACCTACAAAGATGATCTGAAGCTGATGAAGGAGATGGGTTTCAAAGCATTCCGTACATCGATCTCCTGGTCCAGGATCTTCCCGAAAGGCGATGAAGAGGAACCGAACCAGGCAGGATTGAAGTTCTATGACGATCTGATCGATGAGATCATCAGGGATGGAATGGAACCGGTCATTACGATGTGCCACTATGACATTCCGCTTTATCTGGTAACGGAATATGGCGGTTTTGCGAACCGGAAAGTCATCGATTTCTTTGTGAAGTATGCGACTTTGCTGCTGGAAAGATACAAAGGCAAAGTAAAATACTGGATCGTTTGCAATCAGGTGAATCTGATCCCCAATGTCATGTTTGGATCGCTGGGCATTTATGATGACCAGGCGCCGAAAGAAAAGATGAACGACGTAATGTACCAGGCAGTCCACAATCAGTTCGTGGCATGCGCCAGAATCAAGCAGCTGGCGCCTTCCATCGATCCGGATGCCTGGCTGGGAACGATGGTCGCGGATGGAACGATGTATCCCGCTTCCTGCAAGCCGGAAGATATCGTTGCGACGATGAAGAAGAACCGCATCCAGCAGTATTTCTTTGCGGATGTCCAGATCCGCGGCGAGTATCCCGTATACATGCTGCATTACTTCGAACAGAATGGCATCCATGTGGAAATCAGCGAAGAAGATGAAAAACTGCTGAAAGAAAACACCATGGATTTCCTGGCGATGTCTTACTATGCGACATCGATCGTCGATGCGGAAAAAGACGGCATCAAGCCTTACATATCGTCGCAGAATCCGAATCTGGAGCCGACTCCTTGGGAATGGCGTGCCGATCCGCTGGGTCTGTATAATGCGCTATGCCAGCTCTCTGACCGTTATCATGTTCCGCTGATGATCGCCGAAAACGGTTTCGGCGCCTACGACAAAGTCGAAGACGATGGCAGCATCCATGACGACTATCGCATCGATTATCTGCGCAAGCACATCATACAGGTCAGGAACGCGATCGAAGACGGAGCCGAAGTATTCTCGTATCTGAGCTGGGGCCCGATCGATATCGTGTCTTCTTCCAGCGCGCAGATGTCCAAGCGTTACGGCTATGTCTATGTCGATCTGGATGATTATGGCAAAGGTACAGGAAAGCGTCTGAAGAAAGATTCCTTCGACTGGTACAGGAAAGTCATTGCCAGTAACGGCGAAGAACTGTAAGGAAAAGGTATAATAAAAGCGGGGCAGATGCCCCGCTTCATAGAAAAGAGGTTAGATTGATGGCTGAGAAAAAATATGATGGCGACTATAAAAGAACCGGGACATACAAAGAAGCGGACCAGAAAAAGAAGATGCTGATCGAAAGATACATGAAAGAAAACAAAGTCAGCAAGCAGCAGATGTACCTGCTGATGCTGAGGGAAGATTACCGCAACCTTCCGAAAGAAGAAAAGCAGAGAGGCAATCAGCTGGCAGAGATGCTGGTGATCAGCGCCGTGATTCCGTTCCTGGTCTTTACCGCGAACCAGAGAAGAGACCTGCTGCCTTTTGCGGCATCCTACCTGATCATCGTATCCATCGTATATTTCTCCGGGATCCTGAATCCGATTTCCCGCGAGCTCAGCAATATCAACAAGCTTCTGAAGAAGCTTCCGGAAGTTCCGTCTTTGAAGAAATATCTGGAAGGCGATAAGGAAGAGAACGAATGATCGTCTTTACCGATGTCGATGGGAC
>CADBPB010000104.1 GCA_902796525.1 uncultured Erysipelotrichaceae bacterium
CCAGATCGAATTGCAGCTCTTCCGACAGCCGTTTCCTGCTGAGACACTTCACTTTCCTGACATTTTCTACGCCCAAGGCTCCTGTGTTGAATACCCGTTTGGGATCTTCGCCCAGCTGGATGATCCGCTGGCGATAAGCCTCCGTAGATACGAAATGCAGGTAAGACATCTTGGTGATGGAATGACGGAAGACTTCATCGATCGCTCCTTGCGTCGTTTCTCCTCCCGCGATGTGGATCAGCGGGATGCGGCATACCACGGCAGCCGCTGCCGCTTCGAACATTTCGAAACGGTCTCCCAGTACCAGTACCACATCCGGTTTGGATGCTTCGTAGTACTGCGTAAACTTCTCCACCGTCTTCGCCATGATCTTCCCCGTTTCCAGAGGACTGTCATTGGCTTTCGAAAGAATAGAGATCTTTGTATCGATAAATAGACCATCCCTTTCAATTTCGTCAATGGTGTGACCGAACGCTTTCAAAAGATGCGTGCCGCTGACCGCCAGTCTCAGATCGACCCAGTCCTGTGCATTTAATTTCAATAATAAAGGACGCATGATCCCATAATCAGCTCTGGTCGTCGTTACAGCACATATCTTGAGTTTCTTAGTCATCCAGTTCGTCTTTCTCGATCAGATAGTCTTCTTCGTAATCGTGTTACGCGGTCTTTCCCAACAGATCGAACCAGCGCATCGGATCGATCCCGCTGCCGGGACGTTTGGTAGTGATGTTTTCTTCACTGAAAATCTCGCCTGCTTTGATCGCTTTCGCAGCGATGATGCTCTTGCGGGCGATGTCCTGATTCTTTAACTCGGAAGCGGACACTTTCTTGACGCCATCACCAATGGCCTGTTCGACATTACGGATCGTCCTGACCATTTCCGCGAGCTCCTGCGGTTCCAGGGATGCCTTGTGATCCGGACCTTCCATGTTTCTGTCTAAAGTGAAGTGCTTCTCGATGACGCAGGCTCCTCTTGCGACGGCAGCGATCGGAATCTCGATTCCTTTCGTATGATCGGAATAACCGACAGGAAGCCCAAAGGCTTCTTTCATCGTATCCATCGCCTTGAGGTTCACATCTTCGTATGGCGCAGGATATTCGGTCGTGCAGTGCAGCAAAGTGATGTCTGCTGCCCCGTTTTCTTTCAATACTTTGACCGCGTTGCCTACTTCTTCCAAAGTGGACATGCCGGTCGACATGATGATGGGTTCATGAAGCTGCGCGATCTTGATCAGCAACGGCAGGTTGGTGATCTCGCCGGAAGGGATCTTCCAGAGACCCATGCCGATGCCGTGAAGGTAATCGACGCTTGGCAGATCGAAGGCTGTCGAAAGGAAACGGATCCTTTTCTCTTCGCAATAGTCTTTCAGCTGTCCGTACTGTTCGTATGTCAGCATCAGCTTCCTGACCATATCCAGCTGCGTATCGGCCTCGCCTGTGGTCTTTTTCTGATATTCTGCTTTATCCGCATAACGGGAAATGACATTCTCTGCCTTACAGGTCTGGAACTTGACGATATCCGCACCTGCTTCGGCTGCCTTGTCGACCAGCTCTTTCGCCAGTTCGAAACTGCCATTGTTATTGACGCCCGCTTCCGCAATGATCAATGTCTTCATTTGGACTCCTTCTTCTTGCTTCCCATCGTGACAGCGGGATTGCCCACGGTCATGCCCGGGTTCTTTATCGTCGTGAATACGGCTGCACCTACGCCGATCTTGGCGTTATCACAGACGCTGATCCCCTGGATCAGTGATGCGCCTGTGCCGATTTCTACGAATTTTCCTATCGTGCACTTTCCGGAGATCGTCGCGTTCGGATAGACGATCGAATAGTCACCCAGCTGAACATCGTGGTTGACTGCGGAATTATGCAAGACAAGACAGTTTTTGCCAACGTGCGCATGGACACCGACCAGCGCATTCGCGAAGATCATGGAGCCTTCTTCGATAACGGCTGTCTTGTGGATGATTGCGCTCGGATCGATCAGGGTAGCCGTCTTCACGTTGTCAGGCAATCCTTCCATGATCCTCTGTTTGACCGTCTGGTTCGCCAAAGCACAGACGACATAGACGTCTTCATAGTCTTCGATAACGTCGTCTTCGCCCAAGACCGGATAGCCCATGAATTCCTTGAGTTCACTGATCTCCGTGAACCCCAGAAGATTCCATTCCTCTTTCTTTTCGTTGATCCGTTCCACCAGCCAGGCGACATCTTTGCCCAGATCGCCGGCGCCGATCACGATCAGATCTTTCTTATTCTCCATACAATCTAACCCTCATCTTTTCCAGTTCGGACATCTGGCCCATATCCAGCCAGTCTTCTTCATCGACCGCATAGACACCGATCTTTCTGCCTTTTTCCTGTTCCATCCTGATGATGTCAGGGAAATCGGCTTTCTTCTGTTCGATATCTTCAAGGATCTTTCCTTCCACCAGATACATGGCCGTATTGGTCAGGAAGGAGTATTCCGGTTTTTCTTTGATTTCTGCCAGCACATCTCCGGCTGCGACATCGACGATGCCGTAGGGAATGGTGACTTTCTTTCTGGCGCAGACCATGGTGATATCGTTCTTATTCTTTCTATGGAATTTCAGGATCTCCGCTTAGTCCGTAAGAATGAGACTGTCGCAGCAGATGAAGAAGAATGTCTCTTCATTCATATCTTTCAGCAGA
>CADBPB010000105.1 GCA_902796525.1 uncultured Erysipelotrichaceae bacterium
CAGATAGGCATCCCACATTTCCAGAGTGTATTCGTCAGCCTTGACAGCCGGGAATTCCTGAGCGCAGGAGCCGATCATAACATCAAAGTCATTGAATTCACCGGAATCCATGATCTCTGAATATGGCTTAGGAATGAATTCGCCATCGACGCAGAAACTGAAGCCGAAGCCCATCGGGCCGATCCCCTTGGATCTCTGGAATTCCTCGTACTTGTCAAAGAGTTCCCAGGCATCTTTTGTTCTGAGTTCCTCGATGCTCTTGCAGCCGATGTAATTCATGTATTCGACGCCAAGGTCTTCCATCCTCTTTCTCGGACCCGGCTGCATGAAGCCCCAGTAAATCGGACCGGATTCGATCGAGACCCGATTGATGACGCCTTTCATCAACGGAGAGGCATGCAGAGCGCCGGTACCGGAAGCGCCGCCGGACTGGCCGGCTACGGTGATGCGATCCGGGTCACCGCCGAACTGGGCGATGTTTTCTTTCACCCACAGGCAGGCTTTGCGCATATCATACAGGGCATAGTTGCCGCTGGTTCCGCCGGTCTCCGCCGTCAGTTCGGGATGAGCGAAGAAACCGAAGAAACCCAGACGGTAGTTGATCGTCACGACGACGATGTCTTTCCTCTTGGCGAAACCGATGCCGTCGCAGACCACTTCGCAGCCGCTGCCTGCCACCATGCCGCCGCCATGGATCCAAATGAAGACCGGCAGTTTGTCTTCCGCGGTCTTGGCCGGTGTCCAGACATTCAGATAGAGACAGTCTTCTTCGTACTGGGAAGGAGCCAGGAACTGCGGAACGCCATGGACATTGGCCGGCAGATCCGCCTGTTCCATGACATGCTGGATGGCAGCCGCCGAATACTGGGTCGCCTTGCGTACGCCTCTCCAGCGTTCCGGATCTTCCGGATGCCGGAAACGGCGATCGCCGATTGGCGGAGCAGCATAAGGGATGCCTTTGAAGATCTTGACATTCTCTTCGATGTAGCCTTGCAGCCAGCCTTGTTTGACTAATACTTTTGCGTTTTCAAAATTGCTCATATCGTTCTCCTTTTTTGTTTATTTCTTCAACAGATATTCGATGCCTTCATAGGCGTGAGGGGTCCAGAAATTCCAGTCATGGATGCCGGGACCTTCGACATAGGTAAAGTCCGCGTTCTGTCTTTTCAGGAAGTCGCGCATCTTGCGGTTAGGTTCCAGCAGGAAATCTTCGGTTCCGCAGGCCATGAAGATCTTCGGGTTTTCGATCCCTTTTTTCTTGTTTTTCTTGTACAGAACTTCCGGATTGTGCTCGGATTTTTCGGCTTTTTCCAGATCGCCGAAGGCATTGACGTAGTACTCATAGTTGGCCATGACCGGGTCTTTCATCGTCGGCTTCATATTCTTGAGCTGGTAGATGATCAAAGCGGAAGACAGCGCCATGATGCCGCCGAAGGTCTCCGGATACTTCAGACCGGTATGCAAGGCACCGAAGCCTCCCATGGAAAGACCGCCGATCAGGGTGTCTTCCTTGGTCAAAGCGATATGGAAGGTGTTACGCAGGTAGTTCACGAGGTCCTCTCCGATGAATTCGCAATAGTGGTGACCGGTCGCTTTCTTATCCAGATAGAAGTCCAGACCGCCGCTGGGCATGACGACATTGAGATTGTATTTCAGCGAGTAATCGGCGGCATTGGAATTATAGAGCCAATCCGTGCAGTCGCCGCTGTAGCCATGAAGCAGGATCAGCGTTTTTGCCGGGCGCCGGTAATAAGGATTGCCCTGTATCATGAAAGCAGGAAGATCCTGATCGACCAGATGGATATAGAACTCTCCGTTTCTGGCCAATGCATTGGAACGGAATCTGACAAAATGAGTGGACATGACAAAAATCTCCTTCAGCATCATTTTAGAAAATGCAGATTTAGGTTCATATCAAAAATGTGTCATCGGTTTTTGACTTTGACTGTTTCTGTCGGGAAAGCATGACGCTGCATTCAATTTTGAAATACCAGTGCTTTTTTTTGAAAGTAATCGACAGGCAAAGCATGATTAAATGGATTTACAAAGAACTACAAGGAGGCTTTCTTAATGAAAAAACTAATCGTTCTTTTATTAACTGCTCTTATGCTCTTCTCTGTCACGGCATGTGGCGGCAAAGAGGAAGGCAACACTGGAGAAGTTCCGACGATCACTCTTGATATGTCCACGCTCTTCATCGTTCCTTCTTTGGAAGCAACTCAGAAGGTCGAAGATCAGTTGAATGACTATCTGCTGAATACTTTGCATGAAGATTTCAAAGTACATCTCGTCATCACGGCGATCGGCGACTATTTCCAGAAGATTCCGATGGAACTGGCCAGCGGCGGCGAAGATGCACCGGATGTCGTACAGGTCTTCTCGGTTTCCGACTGGGCGAACCAGGGCTACATCCTTCCGTTGGATGAATACCTCGACAAGGAACTGAAACCGACGTATGACATGATCAAACCGATCATGGGCAACGGCAGAGTCAGCGGACAGACTTATATGATGCCGCGTTACTTCGGTACCGTTCTTGACTGGAAGTGGATCTACAACAAGGAACTGGTAGATGCTGCCGGTATCGATGTATCCGCAATCAAGGATCTGGACACTCTGGCAGATGCGCTTGCTGAACTCAAGACAGTATATCCGGATGAGCACTTCCTGGTCTACTGCAACCAGTTCGACCGTATCCTTCAGTCCAAGACCCATACTTCTCAGGTAGGCACTTACACGGCTACCGTAGGCGACAGCACGACACTGTACAACTACTATGAGACCGATGCCTTCAAAGAAGCGATCTACAAGGCTTATGATTTCCGTCAGAAGGGCTATGCCGATCCGGAAGGTTCCGCAAATACCCTGAGCCATGACGCAGTCGTCATGGGCGGTTCATCCAAGGGCGTCATCATGGGTCACTCCAACGATGTCGACTCGATCGCTTCCATGTTCACGAAGACGGCGGACTATGGCGATGGCCAGACCCACGAATTCGGCGCTGTGACGATCGCAATCGATGACCTGGCAACAGATACGTTAGGTATCGGTATCGCTCACTACTGCAAGAACCCGGACAAGGCTGCGAAATTCATCAACCTGCTTTACACGGACAAGTTCGTCTGGGACTGCCTGATTTTCGGTGCAGAAGGACAGGACTATGAATGGAACGAAGATCATACCAAGATCAGATATCCGGAAGGCTTAGACTTCAACAGCGTACCTTACAACTGCATGTACTCCTGCGGTATGATCGGTAACGGCTTCGATTTCTTCCTCGAGTATGAATCCGGAAACGAGACCGGTTCCAACGGCGAATACGGCAAGATCCTGTTCGAACAGGCTGGCGTACCGCCACTCTACGGTTTCATCCCGAACAACGAGAATGTCATGAACGAAACGACGGCTGTATCCAACGTTGTCGAACAGTATGTCAACGTCCTGACCTATGGCGATGTCAATCCTGATGAGAAGTATCCGGAATTCCTGGCTGCTTTGAAGGATGCCGGCATCGACAAGATCGTTGCCGACTACCAGGCACAGGCGGATGCTTGGCTGAAAGGCGAATAATCGTTTCATAAACAAACGATACACAAAGCGGGTGCTTAGCATCCGCTTTTTTGTATAATTAAGAAAGATGAAGAATTCTTTTATCCGTAAGGTCGCCATTCTGCTGGCAGGGGTGCTGATCACTTCGCTGCTGTTTTTTATGGCGATATCTTTGACTTATAAGACATTCTATGAGCAGAGCGTTTTAAGCGTGGCAGAGAAGATTTCTTCGAACTGGGCCAGCGATATCGACCGGCGTCTGAATACGCTGTATGAGCATATTTATGACCTGAGTGCGACGGTCTACAACAACTGTGCCGTCCATAGCGGTTCCGAAGAAATGGATCTTGCGACCCGCAAGACGGTCCAGGATGCCTTGCAGTCGAAACTCATCGCTTCATCCGATCTGACGGTCGTTTTCGTCACCGACACGGAAAGCGACCTGTATTTCTATTACAGCAACAGCATGCTGTCGAAACCGCAGAACAGCGCGTTGAAACTGTTTGCGCAACAGTACTGTCTGGAACACTCTTCTTCCATCGGCAGCAAAACCTGGGAGATCGTCCATGTGCTGGATGAAGGCTACTACTACAAAGCGGTCAAACTGGGGAAATATATGATTGGCGCTTTGAGCGACTGCGCGACATACAAGCTCGACGATACGCTGGATTCTCTGATGAATGATACCTGCATGATCATGGACGAGAATGGTTTCATTCTCTGCGAAGGAGATCCTTCGCTGAGCGCATATGTCATCGAAAATAAAGAAGGTTCCTATATCAATAAAGGGTTTGCCGTGTGCAAGAACCCGCAGAAATATGCTGCCGCCTCGACCATCTACATCCGCAAGAGCGAACGGACCGACATTCCCTGGCGTCTGGTTTCCCTCTTCCTGATCATCGATAGCGCGCTCTGCGTCTTTCTGGTCGGTCTTTCCATCCACAATATGAACAGAAAGGTCCGTATTCCGATCGGCGAGCTTGTCAAAGCGGACAAGCGCCTTTCCGATGGCGACTTCGCTTACAAACTTGATATCGCTGACGCGGGAAGCAGCGAATTCGAAGAACTCTATTCCAGTTTCAACGATATGAGCGACAAGATAAAGCACCTGACGATCGAAACCTACGATGCGGAAATCAAGCGGCAGCAGAACCAGCTGAAGATGCTCAGGGCTCAGGTCAAGCCGCACACTTTCCTCAATGCGATCAACACCATCAACAACATGACCTATACCGGCAAACCGGAAGATATCCGTACCTATATCGCCGCGTTTGCTTCGTTTACCAGATACATGCTTTATAAAGCGAAAGACTGGACTACGGTCGAAGACGAGATCCGGAACATCGACAACTATGTCAAGATGCAGCAGATCCGTTTTCCGGAAAGCATCGATATCGTCTATGATATCCCGCAGGAGATCATGCAGGAACACATCCCTTACCTGATCCTGTTCTCTCTGGTGCAGAATTCGTTTAAGCACGCTATGACTCTGGTCGACACGATGTATGTAACGATCAAAGGGGAGAACTATGAAGAAGAAGGCTTCAAAGGGATACGGCTGATCGAAGAAGACAACGGACCAGGCTTCAGCCAGGAAGCGCTGGAAAAACTGGCGGATGTCGATAAGGATGACCTGTTTACCAAGGAACATCTCGGTCTGACCAATGTCCGTTACAGCATGAATCTGATCTATCATCGCGACGATCTGCTGCGTTTATTGAACAGACCGGAAGGAGGAGCCCGGATCGAGCTGCTGATTCCGGAAGGAGACAACGAGGATGAAACTGCTGATATGTGACGACGATATTTCGACGATCGATGTGATACAGAGTCAGCTGGATTTTAAGGATCTGGGCATTTCCAGGATCCTGCGGGCTTATAACGGCGAGATGGCCAAAGAGATCATCGATAAGGAAGATCCCGAGTTGATCCTGTGCGATATCGAGATGCCGATGGCCAACGGCATTGAAGTCATGGAATATGCCTATGCGAAAGATGCGCAGATCGAGTTTTCTTTTCTGACCTGTTACGAATCGTTCGAATATGCCCAGAAAGCGATCCAGTACGGCGTGACCAGCTATCTGACCAAGCCTTTGAATTTGGAAGAAGTCAAAGTCTGTATCCAGAAAATGATCGCCAATGTGCGTAAAAAGAAACTCTCGGACAGCGAGAAACCGCAGAATCAGTACGACTCCCTGATGTCGTCGGTTTTCCGGCAGGCCAGCGATGGCGTACTGGGTTCCAATAAAGAGATCGTCAATGCCGGATTAAGGGCGAATGGCATCGATTTCGATGCCGACAGCATCTGGCGCATCGTTTTTACCTGCGCGGATATGACCGATGCGATCCGCAAGACCTGGAACAAGGATCTTCTGCTGTATACCGTTTCTTTGCTTCATGATGAAGCACTGCTGGATTATGTGGGTTTTGCCCATACCGTCATCAATTCCGATGACCGTTTTCTGTGGTGCCTGTGCTTCGTCCGCTGCCCCGTAGATGATGAGATCCTGCGGAAAAGATGCGAAACATTGATCGGTTTTTCCAACCGTTACATTTCGCTGGTTCCGGTCGCGCTGATCAGCGAACCGTTCCGGTTCTATGAAACAGGAAACGTGGTCTGCAGCCTCTATGACGAGATGCGTAAGATCCGTTATTTCTCCGGAAAGATCTTTTTCCTCAATCAGGAACTGCCGACTGCCGATTACGATCCGATCCGTCTCAACGAGAACCAGGTCCTGTGGTATCTCAAGAAACGCGATGAAGCGGGATACAGCGAATACATGACGAACCGGATCGACAATCTGAACGACACCCAGGAGAATCTGGATCGCTTCCGCAAGGAACTGGTCAATATCTTCATCACCCATTTCCGTGACAACGGCATGAGTTCCAATATCATCTTCATGGATCCTTCCCTCATGGCACTTGATGAAAAAGCGATCGTGTCCCGCAAGGGAATGATGAACTATGCGATGGGACTCTTCCATATCCAGCAGGACAAGCAAAGGGAATATGTCGATTCGGAAGACATCATCGTACGCGCCAAGAAATACATCGATGAAAACTATCGGGAAAACATCGATCGCAACGATGTGGCTGCCGTCACTTTCGTGACGCCGAACTATCTGTCAAAGCTCTTTAAAAACAATATGAACATGAACCTCAGGGAATACATCAACCAGCTCAGGATCGAAGAAGCCAAACGCCTGCTGCTGTCGACCTCGATGTCGGTCTCGGAGATCGCTTCCAATGTGGGCTACTACAATATCTCTTATTTCTCGACGGTCTTCCATAAATTGGTAGGAGTAAGCCCGTTCGACTGGCGCAACCAGAAAGGAGGGCAGAATGAAGCTGAGTGAACAGATCAGAAAAGACCGGGAACGGTTTGCGAAACTGCCTGACGGACAAAGCAGGTTTCATTTCCTTTGGGATTACTATAAGATTCCTATCCTTGCTGTGTGCGGCATCATCGTCTTCCTGCTGGTCAGCCTGATCGGCAACCGCGACCGTCGCGATGTCTGTCTCCATGCGGTGCTGATCAACAACGATTCTCTGGTCGTTTCTTGCGATGATATGGTTTTCGACCGGCTTCTGGCAGAGAACGGATATGAAGCGAAAGGAAAGAAAGCCGAGATCAACGCGGACTTTGCGTTAGGCAGGGA
>CADBPB010000106.1 GCA_902796525.1 uncultured Erysipelotrichaceae bacterium
ACCCTGGACAATTTCGTCCGTTTCTTTTCCGACCCTATTTTTATTGAAGTCTTAGGCCGCAGCGTGAAGCTTGCGGTCATCACGACCGTCATCTGCATCCTGCTTGGCTATCCGGCAGCATATTTCATCGCTCAGATGGCTCCGGGTTCGCAATCCGTCATGGTCCTGCTGGTGACGCTGCCGCAGCTGATCAATATGCTGGTGAGGACCTATGCCTGGAGAGGCATCCTGCTGGAAACACCGTTTTCTCCGGAAGTCAAAGTCTATATCGGCATGGTATACAATTTCCTGCCGTACATGATACTGCAGATCTATACTTCTCTTTCCAAGATGGACCCGTCGCTTGTTCCGGCCGCTCATGACCTGGGCTGCGATGACAAGACGGCCTTCCTGAAAGTCACGCTTCCCTTAAGCGTTCCGGGCATCATCTCGGGGATCACCCTGGTATTCCTGCCGGCGGTCTCCAGCTTCTTTATCCCGAAACTGCTTGGCGGCGGTTCCTATGTCCTGGTGGGCAATCTGATCGAGAACTACTTCGTAACGACCGGCGACTGGAATTTCGGTTCGGCGATCTCGCTGATCATGGCGCTGGTGATCCTGGTCTCGATGTATCTTACCAAGAAAGTCGATTATGACAAGGAGGCGATCTGATGAAGAAGCGTCCCGTTTTCCAGAAGATCTATGTCTGGCTGATCATGGCATTCTTCTATCTGCCGATCGTCTATGTCGTTCTGTTTTCTTTCAACGAATCTAAGTCGCTGACCAATTTCACGGGATTCTCGCTGAAATGGTATGAAAAGATGTTTGCGACCAGAGCCATGATGGAATCGGTCTATTATTCGGCTCTGATCGCCGTGATCGCCACTGTCGTTTCGACCATCGTCGGGACGATCGTTGCGATCGGCCTAAGCAAGTCCAGCCGTTTCATCAAACAGCTGGTTACCCAGGTCAACAATCTACCGCTGCTGAATCCGGATATCGTCACAGCCATCGGACTGATGCTGCTGTTCTCGACGATGAACGTGCCTACGGGTTTCGGCACCTTGCTGCTGGCCCATATCACGTTCTGCATCCCTTATGTGATATTATCGATCATGCCGAAACTGCGACAGCTGGATGAAAACCTGGCCGAGGCCGCGCTCGACCTTGGCTGTACGCCATTCCAGGCTTTGTACAAGGTCATCATCCCGCAGATCAAGGAAGGCATCGTTTCCGGAGCCCTGGTCGCCTTCACGATGTCGTTCGACGATTTCGTGATCTCTTATTTCACGACCGGTCCGGGAATCAACAATATTTCTACTTATGTCTATGCCACGACGAAGCGTATCAATCCAAGCGTCAACGCCCTTTCGACTCTGATCGTTCTGGCGATCACGCTGATCCTGATACTCTCCAACGTGCTGCCGCTCATCAAATCAAGGAGGATGAAAAATGATGAAAAAACTGCTTAGCTTGCTGCTGGTACTGCTGATGGTTACCGCTTGCGGAAAATCAGGCAATCAGGACAATGGCGAACTCTATGTATTCCTTCCGGGTGAATACATTTCCGATGACGTCATCAGTAATTTTGAAAAGGAATACGGCATCAAGCTGTATATCACGACCTTCGATTCCAACGAATCAATGTATACGAAACTGCTGGGCGGAACGGTCTATGACATCATCATCCCCAGCGACTATATGATCGAGCGACTGATCAGCGAGAAGATGGTCCAGCCGCTGGATAAATCACAGATCCCGAACATGTCGAAGATCTACGATCAGGTCCTGAATATGGATTTCGATCCGAATAACGATTATTCCGTCCCTTATTTCTGGGGCAATGTCGGCATCTGCTACGACAGCACGCTGATCGACCAGAAGGATGTCGAAACGGAAGGCTGGAATGTCTTACGCAACACCAAATACAAGGGCATGATCTACATGTATGATTCCATCCGCGATGCGTTCATGATGGCCGAGAAATCTCTGGGCTATTCGATGAATACGGATAACGAAGAAGAGATCAATGCCGCTTATGAATGGCTTATCGATATCGCTACCAATATGGATCCTGCCTATGTCACCGATGAAGCGATCGATGGACTGGCGAATGGCGAAAAGGCGATGGGCATGATGTATTCCGGCGATGCCGCCTACATCCGTGCCGAAAACGAGAATGTGCTGTTCTGGGCGCCGACGGAAGGAACCAACTACTTCGTCGATGCGATGGTGCTGCATAAAGATGCAAAGAACGTGGAGAATGCCTATAAATTCATGAACTACATTCTCGACTATGATCCGGCATACGAAAATTCCGTCTTTGTCGGCTACAGCTCCGTGAATGCCGAAGTACTGAACGATCTGTCGTCCGAAGGCGGCGAATTCGAAGGCATCGATGCCTACATTCCGCGCAACAAGACGGATAAAGACGAAGTCTTCCACAACAACGAAGATGTCCTGAAGACCATCTCCGAGCTGTGGGTCAAAGTCAAGAACACGCGCTGATGAAACTGGTAGTCCAAAGAGTTTCAGAAGCCCGGTGTACGGTCGAAGGATCTTTGACCGGAAACGTCGGCCAGGGTTATATGATCCTGGCCGGTTTCGGTCTGGAGGATGATGAAGCGATCGTCAGGAGGATGGCGGAGAAAGTCAGCAAGCTGCGGATCTTCGATGACGAGGAAGGCAAGATCAACCGTTCCATCCATGATGTCAAAGGGAAGATCCTGTCGATCTCGCAGTTCACGCTCTATGCCGATTGTAAGAAGGGCAATCGTCCAAGTTTTACGGACGCCCTGAAAGGCGAAGAAGCGAAACATCTGTATGACTGTTTCAACAAAAACCTGAGAGACCTTGGCCTTGAAGTCGAAGAAGGGATCTTCGGAGCGAACATGCAGATCTCGCTGGTCAACGACGGTCCGGTGACGATCGTTCTGGATAGTGATGAATTATGGTAGAGAATTACGGATTGAATGATATCGTGCAAATGAAGAAGGAACATCCCTGCGAGCAGAGATCGCGGTATTTTAAGATCGTTCGCATGGGTGTCGATATCAAGATCAGATGCGAGGCCTGCGGCAACATCATCATGCTGGAGAGGCCGGTATTTGAACGTAAATGCAAGAAGATCGTAAAAAAGGCGGAATCGACCGATGATCAAGGCGCTGATCTTTGATTTCGATGGTACCTTGTCCGACCGGCAGAGAAATGCCTATGGGGTCTTCGATGAATATCTGAGACCCTATTTCAAGGATTTCGATGAGATGGAGTATGAAGCCGTCCTGCAGGATCTTCTGACCTACGACTGCAATGGCACGATTCCGGTCAGAGGAAGACTGATCGCGTTCCGGGAAAAATACGGATATTATCTGCCTGAAACCTTCGAACAGGATTTCACGCGTCTTTATTATGATTACATGTACAGGTATGTCTCTGCGGGAGAGGGGGTCATTGAAACGCTGGAAGCCTTGAAAGGGCGATACAAGCTGGCGATCCTGTCCAATGGAGATTCCAAGTCACAGCATGACAAGATCGATATCCTGCCTCTGGAAGGATATTTCGATGAGATCTTCGTTTCCGGAGACTTCGGTGTACATAAACCGGATCCCAGGATCTTCGAGATGCTGGCGGAACAGCTTGGCGTGAAATGCGAAGAATGCATGATGATCGGCGATGTCTTTTCGACCGATATCCTGGGAGCGATCCGGGCGGGAATGATTCCGGTATGGGTCGTGACAGATAAAACGCGTCCAGCGAAATACTACAAGGGATACCGTATCTCCAGGATACCGGAGATCTTCGATATCTTAACGAAAGAGGAAGAATATGAATATTCTGGTAACCAATGACGACGGGATCAAAGCTGCCGGTCTGAGGGCGATCGTCAAAGAACTGGCGTCTCTGGGAAATGTCTATGTCGTCGCTCCCAACGGCCAGTGCAGCGCCTATTCTCATAAGATGACCTTGCGAGGATCCTTGCGTTTCGAAGAACGGGAAGTGCCTGGAGCGAAAAAAGCGTTCGCCTTGTGGGGAACGCCGGTGGATTGCGTCCATGTCGGCTGCAATTTCCTGGTTGACGAGAAGATCGACCTTGTCGTATCCGGCATCAATAAAGGGCCGAATCTTTCGACCGATATCATCTATTCGGGAACGATCGCGGCAGCCAGGGAAGCGTTTATCCACCATATCCCTTCCGTCGCTCTGAGTCTGAACAGTTTTACGGTCAGAGATTTTTCTTTGGCTGCCAGAATAGGAGCGGATCTCGTCAGACGCTACTATGAACGGGATGACAGACAGAACTATATCCTGAGCGTGAACATCCCTTATGTTCCCGAAGAAGAGATCAAAGGGATCAAGGTCTGCGACAAGACCCTGAACGTCATCTATCAGGATGAAATCTCCCGGTATGAAAAGAAGGGGAAGACCTATGTCCGTCTCAGCACTTCTCCGGAACGTCTGATGGAAGCTTCCGATGACTTGTCGATCGACTACATCGCGATCCGAAACAATTACATCAGCATCTCTGCGTTACAGAACGAACACATCGATCAGACACATACCGCCAGACTGAAAGAAGGATTCTAAAAAGCCGTTAACGGCTTTTTTCATAATAAAAGACGGATTTTGAATCCGTCTTTTATGATTAAGCTTTTTTGGCGTTGGCCTGATTGGCTACCGCATTGATCTTGGCTGCCAGTTCTTCCTGGTCACCCAGATAGTAATGATTGACCGGCTGGAATTCGTCATCCAGCTCATAGACCAGCGGAACACCGGTAGGGATATTCAGTCCTACGATCTCGTCATCGGAAATGTTGTCGAGATACTTGACTAAGGAACGCAAGGAATTGCCATGAGCTACGATCAGGACCTGTCTGCCTGATTTCATATCCGGTTTGATGACTTCTTCATAATATGGCACGACTCTGGCGACGCAGTCCTTCAGGCATTCGGTCAATGGAAGGTCTTTCTTGTCGACGTTCTTATAAGCCTCCTGGTTGGCCGGATTGCGCTTGTCGTCTTCTTCCAGTGCAGGCGGCTGTACGTCATAGGAACGGCGCCACAAGGTGACCTGTTCCTGCCCGTATTTCTCTGCCGTTTCCGCTTTATTCAGACCCTGCAAAGCGCCATAGTGTCTTTCATTCAGACGCCAGTGCTTGATCATTTCGATCCATTCCTGGTCCATCTGTTCAAGAATATTGTATGCCGTATGAATGGCTCTCTTCAGATAAGATGTGTAGCACACATCGAACTTGAATCCGGCTTCCTTCAGCAGCTGTCCGCCTTTCTTCGCTTCTTCGACACCTGTCTCGCTCAATTCGACATCGGTCCAGCCCGTGAACAGATTCAGCTTGTTCCATTCACTCTCTCCGTGTCTGACCAATACTAACTTATAGCCCATATTTTCCTCCTTATATCACTATAGTTTGATTGAAGATAGTTTCCTTGTATTATGAATCAGCGCCTTTCTGAACGAACGGCCCAGATTGTCATCCTTGTTGTTTTTCAGCGTTTCCTTGATGATCTTGAAAATAATGATCCATGCCATAAAGAATTCCCAGGCATCGGAGCTCTGCCTGATCGTGCCCAGTTTTTCATTGACGGCGGTCATGTTTTCAGAAATATGCCCGATCCCTTTGGATGCCGTACCGATCTCTTTCATCAGTTTCCTGATTGCCGCAAAAAGCCGGACCAGAAAATAGACGATGACAGCGATCAGCAGCAGATATACCGTTATATATAATGTTTTCAGGATATCCATATCTCTATTTTACTACAGTTGGAATCATTTGTTTGCCAATATATTCCGGTTTCAGGCCTTTTGTGAATTCACTGATCCTGTTCAGGATCTCCCCGCTGTTGATGGCGAACGTATAGGTCACATTCACATCGTAATCCGTCTGCAGACCAATCGTGTTGTTTCTTAAGAAGTGATCGATCTTGTTGGCGGTCTCATAGTCAAGGACAAGCTTGTACCTGCCGTATTCCACATCTTCCAGCAGCACGGCATCTTCCAGGCAGCGCGAGACGCTGTTTCCATAAGCTCTTATCAAACCGCCTGCGCCAAGCTTGATCCCTCCGAAATAACGCACGACCAGGGCACAGGTCTCGTCCAGATCGTTTCTTACCAGGACGTTCAATATCGGCGAACCTGCCGTACCCGCAGGTTCCCCATCGTCGCTGGAACGCTGCACGTTGTGACAGACCAAAGCGCTGCACACATGGGTCGCATCGTAATGTTTTTTTCTTATTTCATTGAGGAAATCCCGGTATTCTTCTTCGCTCTTGACATGTTTCATGTAGCAGATGAAACGGGACTTTTCAATGACCAAAGTGTTTGTCAAATCATCTTGCAGATACATACTTCTATTTTAAGATAATTGTGCTAGAATTAGAAATGTTGTGAGGTAAGAATATGAGAGATCTCGAAGAAATCTTAAAAGAACTGAATGCTGCCGAAAAGGAATATGCCGAGAAATGCAAGATCTATGGCATCGAAGAAACGGGCGGCAGAAAAAAGAAAAACGAAGAAGGCGACAAAGACGAGAAATGATCGTCTTTTTCTTTGTTTTGTGTCCTATTATGTATCTCGATTTCATGACAGTAATGTTATAATGATTATGTACTAAGAAGGGAGTTTTATTATGGCTAAAAAGCTAGTTACAGATTTAGAGGTAGGTGGTAAGAAGGTCATCGTCAGAGTTGACTTCAACGTACCGCACAAGGGCGAAGTCATTACCGATGACAACCGTATCGTTGCGGCATTGCCGACGATCCGGTATCTGCTGGAAAACAACGCAAAGGTCATTCTTTTGTCGCATTTAGGCAAAGTCGACTACAAGAAGACGGAAGAAGAGATCGCTGAAGCGAAGAAAAAGAACGATATGTGCATCGTTGCCGCAAAGCTTCAGGAATATCTTCCTGACAACAAGGTCATTTTCGTCGATGCGACCAAGGGCGAGAAACTGGAAGATGCTGTTGCTGCAATGAAGGAAGGCGAAGTCGTCCTGATGCAGAATACCCGTTATGAGAAGGGTGAATCTAAGAACGATCCGGAACTTGGCGCTTACTGGGCGTCGTTAGGCGACCTGTTTGTCGAAGATGCATTCGGTTCCGTCCACAGAGCGCATGCTTCCACGGTGGGCATTCCGACCCATTTGCCGAGCGCAGCTGGTTTTTTGGTTGAAAAAGAATTGAAATTCCTTGGCGATGCCGTAGAGAATCCGGTCAGACCGTTTGTCGGCATCCTGGGCGGCGCGAAAGTCGCAGATAAACTGAAAGTCATCAACAATCTGCTGGAAAAGTGCGATACGCTGATTATCGGCGGCGGTATGGCATATACCTTCCTGAAGGCGCAGGGCAAAGAGATCGGTGATTCTTTGGTCGATGATGAGAAGCTCGATTACTGCAAGGAGATGCTGGACAAGGCAGCTGCATTAGGCAAAGAATTGCTGCTGCCGATCGATACCGTCGTAGCGGATCATTTCCCGGATCCGATCGATGGACCGATCGAGACGGAAGTCGTCGATGTCGACCATATTCCTGCAGACAAACAGGGTCTGGATATCGGACCGAAGACGGCGGAACTGTTCGCGGATAAGGTCAAGACAGCCAAGACGGTCGTTTGGAACGGACCGATGGGCGTCTTCGAGAATCCGACGCTGGCTGCCGGTACCAATGCGGTAGCGAAAGCTCTGGCAGAAACCGATGCGACCACGATCATCGGCGGCGGCGATTCCGCAGCAGCGATCAAACAGCTGGGTTATGCCGATAAAGTGAGTCATGTTTCGACCGGCGGCGGCGCTTCCCTGGAATTCCTGGAAGGCAACGGTCTGCCTGGTGTCGATATCATTGACGAGAAATAAGGAGACGAAATGAGAAAACCTATTATTGTTGGGAACTGGAAGATGAATAAGACTCCTTCGGAAGCTCTGGAATTCATGAAGGGCATCGAAGAAGTGCTGACCGGGGAAGAGAATGCGGACTATGGCGTCGGTGCGCCGTATGTCGATCTTGATGTCTGTGTAAAGAATGCGAAGAATCTGATCATCGCTGCCGAGAACTGCAACGAAAAGGATTCCGGCGCTTATACCGGCGAAGTCTCCGTACCGATGCTGAAAGAAGTAGGAATCACCTACTGCATCATCGGCCACAGCGAGAGAAGAACGTACTATAACGAGACCGATGCGGCTTGCGCGCTCAAGTGCAAGAGACTGTTCGCGGATGATATCGTCCCGATCCTGTGCATCGGCGAAACGGAAAAAGAATATGACGAAGGCAAGACGGCTGATGTGATCAAGTCTCAGCTGGCTGGTTCGCTGGCCGGACTGGATGCCGGAGAAGTCGCGCGCATGGTCATCGCTTATGAACCGATCTGGGCAATCGGTACAGGCAAATCCGCGACCAAAGAGATCGCGGAAGACTGCTGCAGATTTGTCCGTGAGACGGTCAGGAATCTCTATGATGAAGCTACCGCTGAATCCGTAAGAGTTCAGTATGGCGGTTCGGTCAAACCGGACAATATCAGAGAATACATGGCTTGTGAAGATATCGATGGCGCTTTGATCGGTGGTGCTTCACTTAAAGTCGATTCATTCAAGGAAATAATTGACGCTACTAAATAGGAGGAAAAACGTATGTCTGCAATTATTGATGTTTATGCTCGTGAGATCATCGATTCCAGAGGCAATCCGACCGTAGAAGTCGAAGTCGCTACAGAATCCGGTGCATTCGGCAGAGCGATGGTACCTTCGGGTGCTTCTACCGGTGAAAGAGAAGCTTTGGAGCTTCGCGATGGCGATCTGAATCGTTTCTCCGGCAAAGGTGTTTTGAAAGCTGTCAACAATGTCAATGAGATCATTGCTCCGGCTCTGATCGGTTTCGATGTCACGGATCAGCCGCTGATCGACGCCAAGATGATCGAACTGGATGGCACGAAAGACAAGTCTCATTTAGGTGCCAACGCGATGTTGGGCGTTTCCCTGGCTTGCGCACGTGCCGCTGCTGATTTCTACAGCATGCCTTTATACAAATACTTAGGTGGCGTCAATGCCAAGACTTTACCGGTTCCGATGCTCAACGTCCTCAACGGCGGCAAACATGCCGATTCGACCGTTGATATGCAGGAATTCATGATCATGCCTTATGGCGCTCCTTCGTTCGCAGAAGCGATCCGCTGGTCGGCAGAAGTCTTCCATGCCTTAAAGAAAGTCCTGAAGTCAAAAGACTACAATACCGCTGTCGGTGATGAAGGCGGCTATGCTCCGAACTGCACCGAAGGCAACGAGGAACCGCTGAAGCTCATCGTCGAAGCGATCGAACTGGCTGGCTACAGACCTGGTATCGATTTCGGCATCTGCATGGACCCTGCTTCCAGTGAATTCTACAATGCGGAAACCGGTATGTATGAACTGAGCAGATCCGGTCAGGGTACGAAGACCACGGATGAAATGATCGAAATGTATGCCGAATGGTGCCAGAAATATCCGATCATCTCCATCGAAGACGGACTGGCAGAAAACGACTGGGAAGG
>CADBPB010000107.1 GCA_902796525.1 uncultured Erysipelotrichaceae bacterium
TGTTTTTGTTGTTTATTTCAGAGAACGAATACTTCAACGGAGTGCCGCAGTAACGGATCTTGTTCGCGATGGTCTGTTTCTTGTGGATATGGCCCAGCGCGACGTAATCGAAATCATTCATCAGAGATACATCGATATTGTCGATCCCGCCGATCGACATTTCTTCCGAACCGCCTTTTTCCGCGCCCGTCACATACTGGTGAGCCACAAGGATGTTGATGCGGCCTTCATCGATATTCATATCGCCGATGATGGTTATGAACGCTTCCCCATAGGTGCCGATTTCTTTGTCGGGATAGAAGCGTTTCACATTCACCGGCTTGAGGAAAGGAACCAGCCAGATGTCCGCGTCTTTGTATCGGACGGCTTGGATCTTTCCGTTATAGACCGGAGAGATATGTATTCCCGAATTGCGGAAAATGGAAGAACCGAAAGCGATCCGTTCCGCGGAATCGTGGTTGCCGGATACGATGAACACTTCCTGTTTCTCTTTCGCAAGCTCGGAAAGGAACGTATCGAACAGTTCGACCGCTTCCGCCGAAGGGATCGACTTGTCATAAATGTCTCCGGCAATCAGGATCCCGTCAGGTTCTTCTTTCCTGATGATATTTACGATTTTTTTAAGGATATGTTCCTGATCTTCGATCAGAGACCGTTCCAGCAGTCTCTTGCCCAGATGCAGGTCGGATAGATGGATAAATTTCATATCTGTACTTTCTTTCTATCAATATTATATCTATATTATCGTTTGTTACAGATGCAAAAAAAGCGTCAGGATCAATCATAAAAAACAGGAACGATCTGTGAACGTTCCTGTTATGTTTTTATAAATGGATTCCTGTCTTATGGTTCAAGATTGAAGACGTCTCCGGCCTGAGACAGGCAGATGTCTGTCTTCAACACCAGTGTATTGCTGCCCTTCTTCTCAAATTCGATCACCGTGACATCCGCGCCGGCATAGCCCTGAAGCGCTTTGGCGTCCTCGACATGGCAGACATAGGCGCTGTCGGTCTCTTCGAACCATCCGTAGATCTCGCCCATGCCGTTAAACAGATTCTCGGTAAAGGTGAATGTATCCCGTACGCCCCAATAGAATTCGACCGTCGGAAGATACATATCGTCACTCATATCGGTATGTTCATGTTTAAATTTGAGATGGTCTCCGTCATACACGGCTGCTCCGCTCGAGAAGATATCTCCGGCAGAGGTAATCGGGAAATCCTGTTCCATGATCAGCGTGTCCTTGCTGCTGATCTTCAGGAATCTCTCTCCTACCATGTTCTCCGGGAACGGATATTCTTTCGAGGACGATGCGATTACGATATAGCCGTCTTCTTCCTTGAATGTTCCCTGGAATTCGCTGACGCTGCCGTCGTTTCTATCCTGGAAGATGATCGTATCGATGCCGATCAGTTCGACCATCGACACCACGCTTGTCTTCTGGGTGCTGTTATGGAAAAGGTAATAGCTGCCTTCCTGCATGTGGAAGATCTGCACAGCATCCGGTTTCGTATCGCCGTTTCCGGAATGAGAACCATCCCCTTTGACCTCCGTCGTTGAGAAGACGTCGTCTGACTTGGACCCTGCCAAGGTGTTTTTCAGTTTCAGCGTATCATCATCCACGATCTCGAAGATGATCGTCTTGAATTGTCCCACGCCTGTCTCTGTGACATCCAGAGTCGCAACGTTTTCTTTGACCGTCCAGGTTCCGTTGATCTCGTAGTAGCCGTCATAGAAGTTGTCCTTCATGACGAAGCTTCCGTCCTTGCCGAACCAGATCTTGGAGTGTTCCGGATTATCGAATTCATCGACCGTATTGTAGTAGGTCTTGCCTGCGATCGCAGGAATCTCCTCTTCTTTATTGCTTGGGTTGCATGCGCAAAGCATCAGCGCACATAAGATCACGATCATCTTTTTCATTATGGCCACCATCCTTTGTATTCTTATTATACCTGATTCCCCGTCAGATACAGAGATGTTCCGCCTGCGTTGCACGATATAAAAAACGACAGGTTGCAACCCGGTCGTTTCCGTTTCATGGCGTCGTGCGGTATTTCGGTAAAACGCTTTAAATTACTCCCTGAATGGCTAACGCTTCCAGGATGACCGTCAGGATCAGAGCCAGGACGAAATACCATTGCGGCGGGAATTTCTTGAATACGCTTTCCCAGACGATTCCTCCCGTGACCAGGAACAGAAACATTACGGTCATCGGAATCAGCGAATGCTGCGATATGAGCAGGCTGAAGGGGATCATGAGACTGAAGAGGATCAGGTCCAGCACAAAGAAAGGATCGGAAGTATCGTTGTCTTTCTGACGGTTTCTTACACTCTCGCGCCGTTTCCTGAGGTTTTTTGTTTCGTCGAGATCCCGGGCCGAGATCCTGCTTTCTCTTTTCTTTTCTTCGACAAACCAGTCATCGCCGCCGCCGAAGTTTTTCTGTCTGTCATCCATCGTATTTTCTCTGCTCCGTTATCATTGTCTGAGCCGCATGAAGTTTGTCCTGCCTGTTCATGCCGTTATCCAGAAACATGGACCGGTAGGCCATGATGTCCGGTCTATCCTCTTCTATCGCATCCAAGGAGTATTCGTCCTTGTCGGGATAGATGATCTCGAAACGGTCGTAACCATCTTCATATAAAGGGAAGTCATATTCTTCATACATCATCCGGATGACGCTCTCGTCGATGCTGCTGCCTCTGTTGCCGTTTGCCTTGAGACAGTTTTCGATCTGGCGCATCAGCAGGACGCCTGTCACCTCGGTATCCTCGTTCAGACTCTGCAAAAAGGGCTTGCGGTATTTCCGGTAGGTATTGGTCGAATCCAGCACGACATCGTTTCCGTTTGCCAGTTCCTGACGGATCATATCGTACATGATATCGAACAGTTGAATGTTCTGCAGATCGCTGGAAGGATCCATCGAGAGTTTCTGCCTGACGATGTCGCTGGAATAA
>CADBPB010000108.1 GCA_902796525.1 uncultured Erysipelotrichaceae bacterium
GCGCCGCAGTTCGACGATATCACGATGCTGGCGCTGCAATATAATGGAGGATCGAATATGGAAGAATTAACGATCGAAGCTACGATCGACAACATTCCTGCGGTAACGGAATTTGTGGATCGGAAACTGGAAGAACTGGACTGTCCGATGAAGATCCAAGCCCAGATCGATGTGGCAATCGACGAACTCTTCAGTAATATCGCGAAATACGCCTACAATCCGGATACGGGTCCGGCGACGGTCAGAGTAGAGGTGGAGAATGATCCGATGGCGGTGATCATCACTTTCATCGACCACGGCATGCCTTATGATCCGCTGTCGAACAAGGATCCGGATGTGAATATCGGTCTGGAAGACAGGATGATCGGCGGATTGGGGATCTTCCTGGTGAAGAAGACGATGGATGATATATCGTATGAATACAAGGACGGACAGAATATCTTGAAGATCCGCAAAAATATCTAAGGGGGAGCAGCATGAGTCTGATAGATGTAAAGAAACACAGCGATGAATTCGTGATCGGCCTGAAAGGCCATATCGATTCCAATAATGCGGCAGATGTCGAAAAAGAGATCACCGAAGCGAGAAAGGACCAGGATGGTCTTCCTCTGGTGATCGACTGCAGCGATCTGGTCTATCTGTCCAGTGCCGGTCTGCGTATCATCCTGCGTCTGAAGAAAGAATGCAGCGACCTCAATATCATCAATGTGAGCAGCGAGGTCTATGAGATCTTCGATGTCACGGGTTTCACGCAGATGATGTCCATCAGCAAGGCCTATCGCAACATTTCGATCGAAGGCTGCGAGATCATCGGCCAGGGCGCCAACGGCAAGGTCTACCGCATCGATCCGGATACGATCGTCAAAGTCTATTACGATTCCGATTCTCTGCCTGATATCAAGCGTGAACGTGAACTGGCAAGAACGGCTCTGATCCTGGGCATTCCGACGGCCATCCCTTACGATGTCGTCAAGGTCGGAGACAGCTATGGATCGGTCTATGAACTGTTGAATGCGAAATCCTTCGCGCAGCTTCTGGCAGAAGATCCGAACAGGCTGGATGAGATCATCGGCATGTCGGTCGATCTCTTGAAGAAGATCCATGGCACGCTGGTCGATCCGGGCGTCATGCCGGAAATGAAAGACGTCGTCCTGAACTGGGTCGACTTCCTGAAGATGCATCTTCCTGAGGAACAGCACGCCAAGCTGCAGAAACTGGTCGAGGAAGTCCCGACCGATCTGCATATGCTGCATGGCGACTATCATATCAAGAACGTCATGCTGCAGGATGACGAAGTCCTGCTGATCGATATGGATACTTTATGTACGGGCTATCCGATCTTCGAGTTCGCTTCCATTTTCAATGCCTATCAGGGCTATTGCGAACTGGATCATCAGAACATGATGGATTTCCTGGGCATTACTTTTGAAGAAGGCACGGCGATCTGGGAAAAGACCTTGAAGCTGTATTTCGAAGGAAAGAGCGAAGAAGAAATCGAAGCGATCGCCGACAAGGCGAAACTGATCGGCTATTCCAGGATCCTGCGCAGGACGATCCGCAGAAAAGGTCTGGAGACCGAAGAAGGCCGGGCTCTGATCGAACATTGCAAGAAACGTATCGGCGAATTGCTTGAAAAGGTCGATACCTTGCTGTACTGAGATGCAAAGATCAAGACAGGCTACGATCTACATCGGATTGAACGATTCCATTTCCAAGGAACAGAAATTCGATACGAAGCGCTATGTTTCCTTACTGAAGAATGTCTGCCAGTCCTATCATGTCGCGTTCTCGATGAGCGAGATGACCGGCGGATACTTCCATGACGACGGGACTTATGTCGAAGAAAACACGCTGGTACTGATGATGCTGGATGTGCCGGATGCGGTCGTTCAGGAGATCGCTACCGATCTGTGCACATTCTTCCATCAGGAAAGCGTCATGGTGACCTATTCCGATGCGGATGTGCATTTCGTGAAAGAAACGATCGAAATCTAAAACATAACAAATAAAAACAGTCTGGCATTGCCAGACTGTTTTCGTTATGTCTGAAGGATGCGATTATTTTATGATGATCCTGTTCTGTACTTCGCGGTAGTCTTCGAATGATTCCTGTTTCTGGAAATAGCGGATCAGCAGATCGACGTCGGTTTCGCCGTTGGCAATGATCCGTTCGCAGTCGTGGAAAACCGTATTGCCATCGCCGTTCTTGAAAAGGATATAATCGGTGCTGCCGACCGTATAAGTCTTTTCCGGATCGATCGGGACGTATTCATCCCCTTCCAGGACCATGACGTCTTTGACTCTGCGTTCGCCTTCGATACCGATAAACATGCCGTTCGCATCCACCAGGACGCCGGAAGGGATGGAGGTATCGATCGTATATCTGAGACCCGAAACCTGGGAAAAAGCGCCGTTTTCACCGACCGCATTATCTTCAAAGACATACAGGGCATCGGTCGAACGCGAAGTGAACTCCAAGGCATCCAGGATCTGCTGGCCGGTCGCATAGCAGGAACCTGTCGTATTGCCGAACGGCATGACATCCAGAAGATTGCCATATGTGACTTCGCCTGCTTCTATCGTCTTTCTTATGCCGCCGCCATTGACGATGGCGATATCGGTATGCAGTTCTTCCCGCAGCGCATCTGCACAGAAATCACCCAGATTGGTTTCTCTGGAACGGATCTGACGGATGCCGTTCTCATCGCTGATCACCAGCGGGAATTCCAGTTCGCCGATCTTTTCATCCAGGACCACGCCCAGTTCATCATAGATCGTTGCGATCGAATTCGCGATCTCTTCATCCTGCTTGTCGTATTCCGAGATCAGCATCGTGCTGATCGTCCCGTCTGTTGCAATGATCAGTTCTCCCAGGTTTTCCAGTTTGGTTCCGGTCGAAGTCAGAATGACGTCTTCGCCTGCCGCGTTGGGATAAGGATCGCCATAGACGACGGAATGCGAATGGCCATCGATCACGACATCGATGCCTGTGGTATTGCTGATGAGAGTGACCGCGTCATATGGCGCATACTGTAGTTCGGAACCGAGATGCGAAAGCACGATGACATAATCGGCTCCTTTGCTTCTGACTTCGTCGACCGTTTTCTGTACCTGCTCGAAAAGATTCTTTCCGTCGTTTTCGCCATAGAAATCATAGACGAACGCATCGTCTTCCATAAAATACACCGGGGTCGAAGAAGTCAGGGTTTCCGGTGTAAGAACGCCCAGAAAAGCGACTTTGGTTCCCTGGAACTCTTTGATGACATAGGTCGGAACATCGGCGAACACGCTTGTCTTGCTTCCTGAATAACGGGCATTCGTGGCGATGAAATCGAAATCTGCCATCTCCATCAGTTCCGCGAGTCTGTCCATGTCGTAGTCGAACTCATGATTACCGAAAGTGACGAGGTCGTAGTGCATCTGGTTCATCAGGTCGACGATGTAGGAGCCTCTGCTCATGCTTCCGACCATGCCGCCCTGCAGATAATCGCCGGTATCCACCAGCAGTACATTGCTGTGTTCGGCTTTGGTCTCATCGACCAGCGCTTTGACCGCGGGATAGCCGAGATTGCTGTCGATTCCGCAGTGGACGTCGCCGGTATAGAAGATGTAGATGTCTTCTTTCGGCTGCTGGCAGCCGCTTAACGTTAAAATAAGGATTGCAATAATCAATGATAATATTTTTTTCATAGTCATATTTCTCCCACTTCATCATTTTAGCAGACTTTGGAATGATATGAGGCCTGGAATCGTTCTAAGGACAGCAGAGAAGGCGTTTCTGAGTCTATTTATGTTTGGATGTATAAAATATATATGCATAAATAATCTGCTTCAGAACGCTTAAAATCAAGCCAGACAGAAAGGAAATGAATCTGCAGATTCATTGCTCAGAAAGACTCAAAATGATGAAAATATTTTCAATAAAACGACACGGAAACAGCTGTTTTCGGTATGTATCCTAAACACAAAAAACGTGAAAAATCAAGAGCTCTCAGAACGGTTTTTTACGGTTTTATTTCCGGGAAATTATTTATGTGAAAAAAGATTTGCTTTGTGTATTATTTTAGTTGAAAGTTCAACCAATTGTTTTATAATATGCTTACAAGGTACATTATGAGTGAGAAAAATTATCTGAGTTTATCTTCCTCCATTTTGTATCGCTGCAATCAGAAACACTTCGATAAGCTGCTTTCGCGCTACGAGATCGGTTATACCCAGCTGATCCTGCTGACCCAGATCTATGAAAAAGAGGGGATCTCGATGAATGAGCTGGCTTTGAATGGCGTCTTTGATAAGGGAACGATAACGAAATCGATTCAGAGACTGGAGCAGCTGTCGTATGTCCGGATCGAGAGTAGCGAGGTCGATAAACGTTCAAAACTATTATTTACGACAGAGAAGGCGCAGGAGATCATGCCTGATCTGTACAGGATGCGTTCCGAATGGAATTCGTATCTCTCTTCGGGTCTGGATCAGAGCGAGATCGATATCTATTATCGCGTTCAGAACCGGCTGATCGAGAAGGCCAAGGAATATACGGCAGAATTCGATGATGAGATGGTTCCGTTCTATGGCTTGCAGAAGCTGACCCTGCTGGACTTTCCCGGTAAAATGGCTTGTACGGTCTTTACCGGAGGATGCAATTTTCGTTGCCCGTACTGCCATAACCGCAGTCTGGTCTTTTTGAACGAAAACGATGGCGAAATTCCGGCAGGCGATATCCTGGATTACCTGGAAACGCGCAAGAAGATCCTGGATGGCGTCTGCATCAGCGGGGGCGAACCGCTTCTGCACAAGGGACTCAAGGACTTTATCCGGAAGGTCAGAAATCTGGGCCTGCTGGTGAAGATTGATACCAACGGCTCGAACTATGACGCGTTGAAGGAACTGATCGATGAGGGACTGGTCGATTATGTTGCCATGGATATCAAACAGTATCCCGCAAAGTATCACCGGACCATCGGGGTAGAAAATATCGATCTCAAGGAGATCGAAAAGACGAAAGATCTGCTGCTGATGGGAAAAGTGGAATATGAATTCCGCACGACGGTCGTGAAGGAATTCCATGAAACGGAAGATTTTGTGAAGATCGGCGAATGGATCAAGGGAGCCAGACGCTATTATCTGCAGAATTTCGAGGATCATGGGACCTGTATCCAGAGCGGACTGAGTGAGGTCGGTCTGGAAGTCCTGGAGCAGATGAAGGAAACCGTGCGGCCGTATGTGCAGGAAGTGGAAATAAGGGGAGTAAAGGAGTAAGTACCATGTACCGTGTATTGAAAAGAGATGGAAAAGTCGTTGATTTCGATCTGAGCAAGATCTCGGATGCGATCACGAAAGCGTTTGATGCGTGCAAGAAGGAGTATCATCCCGATGTGATCAATCTGCTGGCATTAAGAGTAACGGCAGATTTCGCTTCGAAGGTGAAAGAGGAACAGATCGCTGTCGAAGACATTCAGGATTCCGTAGAAAAAGTCTTATCGGAAGCGGGATATCCGGATGTCGCGAAAGCATATATCCTTTATCGTAAGCAGAGAGAAAAGGCCAGAAACCTGTCCACAACGATGCTGGACTACAAGAAACTGGTGGATTCCTATGTCAACGCGATCGACTGGCGCGTCAAAGAGAATTCGACCGTGACTTATTCGGTCGGCGGCCTGATCCTGTCCAATTCCGGTGCGGTCACCGCGAACTACTGGCTGTCGGAAGTCTATGACGAAGAGATCGGCAGCGCGCACAAGAACGGCGATATGCACATCCATGACTTGTCGATGCTGACAGGCTATTGCGCAGGCTGGTCTTTGAAGCAGCTGATTCAGGAAGGTCTGGGCGGTGTCAATGGCAAGATCACTTCCACTCCTGCCAACCATTTGAGCACGCTGTGCAACCAGATGGTCAACTTCCTGGGCATCATGCAGAAC
>CADBPB010000109.1 GCA_902796525.1 uncultured Erysipelotrichaceae bacterium
CAGGTATTCAGCATCCGCAGTATCCTTTGTGCGGTATAGGCATAAGGAAGCGCCTGTTTTTCATCCAGATAACCCCAGGCGATATCGTTGAACGTCATGCAGGCTTCCCAGTCGCGGTCCAGGACTCTGATTTTTCCTTCCGGTGTGCCGAAGTCTTCCGGCAGACGGGAACGGTCGTTGATGATGATATCAGGCTGCAACGCTCTTAAACGCTGGTTACGCGCCAAGGAATCCCATGCTTCCCAGGATTCCATCGGCTGGGCGACATCGTACCAGAGGATATCGATCTTTCCGTAATTCGTCAGCAGTTCTGTATTCAATGCTTCGATATAATCCAGGAATCTTCTTCTGGCATCGTTGTCGTAGGCGCACCTTTCCCCATCAGGATGACGCCAGTCCATGATCGAACTGTAGAAGCCGATCTTCAATCCTTCATCTCTGCAGGCTTCCACAAATTCTTTTACGATATCTCTGTGACATCCGTAATTGACGGAGTTGAACGGGTTGATCTTGGAATCCCACAAAGAGAAACCCTCGTGATGACGGGTGGTCAGGACCATGTATTTCATTCCGGCCTGCTTCGCCAGTCTCGCCCATTCCCTGCAGCATCCTTCTTTCGGCAGGAACCGATCGGCATACTTCTCGTAATCTTCCTTATCGATCCCTTCCATCGACATGACCCACTCATGTCTGCCGATAACGGAATACAGGCCAAAGTGCACAAACATCCCGAATCTCGCTTCACGCCACCATTGCATTCTGCGATCCCTGGATTCGGCAGTCATCTTTTCATAATCAGCTTTCTTTAAGATATCCATATGATCTCCTATCTATAGAAAACTTCATCGTCTGATGAAGTTTATTTAAAAACCACTTCCAGGGAATAATCCTTGGCTACGCTCTTTATGATCGGGGAATACAGTTCCCAGACCGCCAGTTTCGCAAAACGGTCCGCTGTTTCCTGCACCTTCTGTTCTTCCAGCTTCTGCTGCATCTTTTCTCTGGCGCCCGCCTGTACCTTGGTAGCCTGTTCCACGGTCATCTTGATATCGCCGAACGCCAGAAGGCCCTTGCTGGTATCGCCAAACTGGATCTGGTCCTCAGGGATATTGATCTCTTCCTGCACGGCATGCGGAATGCTCAAAACGATCGTTTTGTTTTCTTCATCGAAATGGATATCGGTCGCTCTCAACTGTCCCAGATCCACGGTATAAACGACCTCGCCATTATAAGTGATCAGCTGGCATTTCGTGAAAACCGCCCAGTTGAACAGTCCCGTATCGGAGATCTCCGCAACGTCGGATATTTCCTGGGAATATACTTCCAGCTTCTTCAGTTTCTCGCTGTCGCCAAGGATCGCTTCCTCAAAGTCAGCTGCCGTATAACCGAAGATGCCGTGATTATCTATGGTCATGTCATGACCTGCGACTGGTTCATCGAATTTGAAGAAACTCTTCAAGCCGTCATGCAAAGCATCGATTTTCGGAACGATCAGATATGCCAGCAGACCGATGATGATCAGCGTCGGCAATGCGGAAAGCAGAAGGTTTTTGATGCCTCCCTTGGAAGCACCCTTGCTGGCGGCCTTCTCGACTTTCTTTAAAAATTCTTCTTCATTGAATTCCTTGTTTTCTTCCATGAATGCTACCTCATAAAATCTATTGATATCATTATACCTTTTTTCAAATAGAAAAGGGCGGCTTGCCCTTTTTATTCGTTTTCCTTTTGTATGCTGTTCATCCTGGCATACTGCCCATCCAATCGGAGCAGTTCTTCATGCGTGCCTCGTTCAACGACCATGCCGTTTTCGATCACCAGAATCTGTTCTGCCGAGCGTATCGTACTCAAACGATGGGCGATTGCGATGATATAATATGGATAAATGAGGTTAACGTTATGCTAATGGATCAGATAGATGAAAAACTGTTAAAGCTGGCACAGGAAGCCGAACTTGATCTGAAAGAGATCTATGACGGGATCGATAGGATCGCTTTGGTCAATTCGGAAAGGATCCTGTCCGCCTTTATCGAAAACAAGGTCTCTTATGCCGATTTCAGCGATATCAACGGTTATGGCAACTATGATACGGGAAGGGACAAGCTGGAAAAGATCTTTGCGGCCGTGCTGGGCTGCGAGGACGCTCTGGTCCGTCCGCAGATCATGAGCGGAACCAATGCGCTATATCTGGCATTTTCAGCGCTTCTGAAGCATGGCGATACGATGATCTCGCTGACCGGGACACCTTACGATTCTTTGCAGGAAATGATCGGTCTTTATGGCGATTCCTCGCAGTCGCTGAAAGCCCATGGCGTCAGTTATGAACAGATCGATCTTCGAAACAATGACTTCGATACAGAAATGATCAAAGAAAGACTGTCCCGCCAGGATGTCCGTCTGGTCGAAATACAGAGATCGCGGGGCTATTCTTCCCGTCCTTCCCTTAACATCTCACAGATCGCCGGAATCATTTCGGAAATACGCGAAGTCAATAAGGATGTCATCATCATGGTGGACAACTGTTACGGAGAACTGGTAGAAGACAGGGAACCCGGTCATGTAGGTGCAGACATCGTCGTGGGTTCTTTGATGAAGAATCTGGGCGGAGGCATCGTTCCGACCGGAGGCTATATCGCCGGAAGGAAAGACCTGGTAGGCATGGTCGCGGAACGGCTGACCGCTCCGGGCATAGGAAAGGAACAGGGAGCGAATTTCAACCTGAACAATACTTTCTTCAAAGGGATCTATATGGCTCCTGAGGCGGTTAAAAACGCCCTGAAAACGGCAGTCTTCAC
>CADBPB010000110.1 GCA_902796525.1 uncultured Erysipelotrichaceae bacterium
AGTTCGTTCTTGATCTCGGCGATACCTAAGCGATGGGCGATCGGCGCATAGACGTCCAAAGTCTCTCTGGCGATGCGTTTCTGTTTTTCCGGCGGCAGATATTCCAGAGTGCGCATATTGTGCAGACGGTCCACTAGCTTCACCAGGATCACCCGGACATCCTTTGCCATCGCGATCAGGATCTTGCGGTGATTGACGGCCTGATACTCTTTTTCATCGGTGAATTTCAGAGTCGAGATCTTGGTGACCGCATCGACCATTTCATAGATCTCCTCGCCGAAGAGTTCCTTGAATTCTTCTTCCTTGACATCGCAGTCTTCGATCACGTCATGCAGAAGTCCCGCGCAGATCGTTTTGGGATCGACCCGCAGTTTTGCCAGTTCATAGCCCACGTTCAAAATATGCACAAAGTAAGGCTGACCGGATTTGCGTTTCTGGTCCTTGTGCTTTTCATAGGCAAAATCATAGGCTTTATCGATCAGAGCCAGCGAATCAGGATCGCTGATATACTTATGGATCTCATCGTAAAGTTCTTTTTTCGAGTCGATCAGTTCTACCATAATAATTGAAAACCGAAGCAGCGCTTCGATTTTTTAATACTTCAGCGAGGTAAAGACCTCATAGTCCTTGAGACGTTCTCTTCCTTTGAGATCCTCAAGTTCGATCAGGAATGCGCATCCGACGACCTCTCCGCCCAGTTCTTCTACCAGATGGATGGCCGCTTCGACCGTGCCTCCGGTTGCCAGCAGGTCATCGATGATCAGGACCTTCTGGCCCGGCTTGATGGCGTCCGCATGCATATGGAGTTCGTTTTTTCCATATTCCAGATCATAGGAATAGGAAATGGTCTTCCTTGGCAGCTTGCCTGGCTTGCGGAACGGCACGAAACCGATATCCAGGGCATAGGCTACCGGGCAACCGAAAATGAATCCTCTCGATTCCGGTCCGGCAACGACTTCCGCACCGACCTTTTTAGCAAATTCGATCAGCTGGTCGCAAGCTTCTTTGAATGCATCGCCATCCGCCATCAGCGGCGTGATATCTCGGAATAGAATACCCTCGCTGGGGAAATCGGGAATCGATGCGATATAGTCTTTCAAATTCATAAGGTCACCTCTTTAAATACATTACAATTATAGTTGAACTACAGTAAATCTTCAATTATGAAAGAGACGCGGTTCTTATGATATCGGTCGCGCTGTATCCTGCCGATCATCGTATCGAACTGCCGATTCGCATGAGCGGGATCGAACGAGATGGCTTCGAGCTGGTGGCTCAGCACGTACTTGGGATATTTATGGGCAACCAGAAAGCGGTTCGTATAGGAAACGTCCCGTATCGCGAACAACGGTTCTACAAAAGAAGTGCCGAATGGCCGCAGTTCTTCCAGTTCCATCAGCAGATGCAAATCGATCGTTTCAAGCCCGATCAGCAGAACATCCTGGAGATGCACCGGAACATGGACGGGATGGTTTCTGATGGCTTCTTCCAGACGTCCGTAATCTTCGGCAGGAAGCGATAAGCCGACAGCCTGCTCATGCCCCCCGAATGTCGTAAACAGTCCGGAAAAGGCCTTTAAATACGTGTAGAGATCAAATCCTTTCGGACTTCTGCCCGATCCCTTCAGTTCCCCTTCTCTTTCGCTGAGGATCACGACCGGCTTGTGATATTCATTCATCAGACGGTTCGCCAGCAAGCCGCACAGTCCTTCCTTGAATGTCTCCGATCGGATGAGTATGAAAGGCTCATCGTCAGAGATATTCGCCTTCACGGAATCATACATGATCCGGGTGTCTTCCTTACGGATCTGATTGATCCTTTCAATATGTCCCAGATACTGCCTGCAGGATGCGTCGTTTTCCAGGAGATAACGCACCATGTGATTGACATTCATCAGCTCTTCCAGCCGGGAGATCGCATTGATCTTGGGAATCACGGTATAAGATAAAGCATCATAATCCAATTCAGAATCGTTCAGAAGATAGCGTATCGGCAGGTTCTCTTTTGTTTTCAGCGTTTCGAACATCCGTTTGATCAGAAAACGGTTGTAACGCAGGACCGGAACCATATCCGCGATCGTCGCCAGTCCGCCATAGACCTCAGACAGTTCGTCATGATCGAAATGATCCGACAGCAGGCTGCATAGGCCTGCCGCGCACATGTCATGAAAATCTTCGGTCAGCAGATCCGGATGCAGCAAGGCGTCCGCCTGCGGTTCTTCCGTATATTCATGGTGGTCGATGATAAACACCTGCAGTCCGTATTCCTTCGCAAGCCGGATCGGTTCCTTTGCCGTTACGCCATTATCGACGCAAAGAACGATGTCGAAATGATGGTCATGCGCGTTGTTTACGATTTCTTCATTCAGGCCGTAACCCTGCCGGAAACGGGAAGGAATGATGTAGTTGTTTGCGATATGCAGACGGTCCAGCAGACGCTTGATGATGACTGTGGCGCAGATCCCGTCGCAGTCATAGTCCCCTACGATCAGATAACGCTTATCGCTGTTGCTCAGGATCTTCTGCTTGAACGCATCGACTACGGGGATTTCCGGCATATTCAAAAAAGCGGATATCTCCAGTTCTTCGGCCTCGATGCCGTTGAGCTGACATATCCTTTCTTTTAAACTTTCATCGCTTTCCAGAAAACGATATTTCATGTGTGAAGTCCGATAAACAGTCCGATCAGCGACAGGATCATCGCCAGCAGATAGAAATTCAGAACGATATTGGATTCTCTGTATCCTTTCAAGACGAATGCGTAGTGGATCGGCGTATAGGAAAAGACACGCTTATGGAAAATGCGGACGCTTAGCTGCTGCAGAACGACACAGAACATTTCCATCACGAATACGCCTCCGATAAAGAACAAAGCAAAGCATTTGTCAAAGAGCAGTCCCGTAGAAGCGAACAAGGCTCCCAGAGCGAGCGATCCGCTGTCGCCCATAAAGATCTTTGCCGGATGGAAATTGAAGCGCAGATAGCCTAAGAGGCCTGCCAGAATGCATACCAGCAGCAAGGCGATATGCCGGTCTTCGTGTAAAGCGAAGATCACTACCGGCAGCAGAACGATAAAGGAAACTCCGGCACACAGGCCATCCATCCCATCGGTGAAATTTACCGCATTGGCTTCCGCCATATAAAGAAGGATCATGAACGGAAGATAGACGAACCAGGGCAAAACGATAGAAACATGCACGAAAGGAACCGTCACCTGCAAAGGCAGGATATCTCTGAAGAAATAGAACAGCAGCGTCGTATACAGCAGTTCCATTCCCAGCCGGGTCCAGGGAGACAGACCGTCATTGGTATGCGAGCGGATGACCAGAGCGTCATCGATAAAACCGACAGAACAGTAAAGAAGATAGGATAGAGCGATAAACAGCGCTTTCTTGTCCAGGAAGGCGGGATTATCGATGCAAAAGAAAACGATCACAGGAATGACCACA
>CADBPB010000111.1 GCA_902796525.1 uncultured Erysipelotrichaceae bacterium
CCTTCACGACTTCTTCGTTCAGCTTTGCTTCCGCTTCCTGCAAAGAAAGATTGCTCCGGTTGATTTCTTTATGACCTCCGACGCCGGCGCGTTTCATCGCTTCATAGTCATTCTTCCCGGCGAAGAGATCCAGATACCAGATCTGCGGCTTGCCCGGCACGAACATCTGAATCGCCCGTGCCGTCAGCATCCTCTTGTCGTTCTCTCCCAGGGCGGAATAGTAGGTCGCATTTACCTGGTAGTAGACATTCTTGGCGCCATGGAGATCCTTGACATAGCCTCCTCGGGCGACGACGGCATCGATCAGGTTCCGGATATCTTCTTCCGGCAGCAGGCCTTTGAGATCCAGAAGCGGTATGCCATCGTGGCAGCCAAGCATGTTGACGGTACGTATTTTATTATCGGTAATCTCGTCGATCCACTTCTTCAGATAGCTTCCGTTCTTTCTCAGGAAGGCATCGATCATCAGCCCCGGCAGGAAAAAGTCGTAGACCATATAGCCTTTGTCAGCCAGCAGTTTGTAGGTCTTCTCTCCATAGGAAGCATGGATCTCCGGCAGCAGGGTCAGTCCCAGGCCGGAAGCGATATCGTTGATCTTCTGCAAGAGTTCCCAGGTTCCCGGATCGTTGAGGAAGTTGCGTTCCCCGACTTCTTTCGGAGCATAGGCAAACGCATCCAGACGGACGATTGCTACCCCATAGTCGGACAGCTTCTGCAAGGTATCGCGGTAATAGTCCCAGACCAGAGGAGACTTGATGTTGAGGTCCATCTGGCCAAGGTAGCTGCGATGGGCATTGAGATAGTCTTTCATCTGATCGAGATAACGGTTCTGATCACCCAGATCCAGTTCATCCAGAGATGTTTTCTTCTGCAATGCTTCATTGACCTTCCTGCTTACCGATACAGCCGTTTCATACTGCATATCCAGTTCTCTAACCAGAGCCAGAGGATCGACCGGATTGTAGATCACTTCCTGATAGAAGGTATTCCAGTAAGGCACATCCCTTCCATCCGGGAAACGTACCATCAGGATCGGCAGTCCCGCTTTGCGGAAAAACATGTCTTTGATCACTTCCGGATCAGGGACGATGTAGCCTTCTTCGTTCATCGTTCCATGGCCTTCCCAGAACTTGTTCCAGTCGATAAAGAAATCGCGGTATTTCGATGCGTCGCCGTTTCTGATGATGTCCTGGAACTGATGGGATAGTACCGAGATATGATTGAGGATGAAATCCATCAGCAGGTCGATCTTCAGTTCGTGAAGTTCTTCGATATCCTGCGGGGAAGCATACGTCTCGCTCAGTTCATAATCGATCAGCGAGAAGCCCCGGTCCAGATCGGTATTGAAGACGCTGGGCAGGATATAGAACGAACGGAACGCATCCTGGAATTCCGGCCGTTTCAGCAAGCTTACGATATCGGACAGTTTCCCTCCTACCGAATCCGGATAGGCATTCAGCAGCGTCCCTATGCCCATTTTTCTTTCTTCCATCATTTCCTCCTAAAAGTCTTGCGGATCCAGGAAATCGCCATTCTTGGAAAGGATGATCCTGGCTGTCTTGGCCCGTTCCATCAATTCGGCCTGTTCGATTTCCAGAACCATCGTGGTAAAGGCGGAATCCGTTTTGCCATCGCGGGCCCGCAGACGGCGGTGTTCCCTGGTCTCTTCCGGCGTGGAATTCAGCAGGATCGGGATATCAACGCCATGGAGGTCCTTGTTTCCGCCATGGGTCCATTCGATGATCAGCACATCCGTATCGCTGAAATCGATCGCATCGTACCAGCGTTCTTCTTCGCTGCGTCCCATGCGTTTGAGATAGACCGTTTCCTGTCCTTCCTTAAAAGCTTCCAGGATCGCGTTCAGCTGTTCGTAATCCTGTTCCTTCGACGTTCCCAGATACTCGCTTAGCGCAGCCCTCCCGGCGTTCTGGTAGGCAGCCAGCCATGGGTATTCCTGCACCTTTGCGGGGTCGGCATCGGTCTCGTCCTTCCAGAGTCCATCCAATGTTTTCTGAACATCCGGTGCATACTCTCCGGAAGAAACCAGACCCTTCAAACCTTCGCTGCGGAAAATGGAAAGGCGTTCCGCGTCATTATACAAAGGGATGCGTCTGGGATAGTTGTCTCCCGACAAGACATAAGCCCTGATCCCGCTGTCGTTCAGATAGTACGCCAGCAGGGAGGCGATCTCGCTCTTGCCTACCCCGGAACCGCCGAAGACCGAAAGAACGACCTTGTCTCTGTCTTTCAATTTTTTCAGTTCCTCCAGCAAGGCTGGGAAGATCTTCGCAGCTTTATATACGTGTTCCTCACCGATCTTGATCTTGTCTCCCGGCATGTCGCCATGCGGCATATCCTCTGCCAATGCGGGGGCTTGCCAGCGGGTGATGCGTTCCAGTTTCTCTCCTATCATACTATTCTCCTAATACATACTTGCGGATGTACGCAGCCAGTTCCCTGCCCATGCGCGCATGCGTCTTGGCGGAAGGATGTCCGGCAGCGCCATATCCTTCGAACATCATATTGATCGGAATATATTCGAAGCAGCAGATCTTCCGATCTCCTGTCTCTTCTTTCAGTTCAGCTACGACATCCCGGATGTGATGATAGAGATAGTAGTCCATCGAACCCAGGGTGCAGCAGATATAGGTATCCGGTCCATTCAGTTCTCTGACCTGCTTCACAAAAGCTTTGTACTGCTTGTGGAACCACTTTTCCATATTCCCGATCTCATTGAAATCGCGATAGAAACGGATCGGATTGGAATCGTTGGTACCAAGATTGATCACGACGATGTCGCTGTGATGTTTCCGGAAATCCCATTCTTCGAGATCCTTGCCATATTTCTTGGCATACATCTCATCGGTGTAGCGGTAGATCTGATCCATCGCGTGCATCGGAAACAGCGGATGCTCCGGATTGGAAGCGCTGATACCGGATTCACAGACCATCGAAAGATCATAGCCCAGTTCCCTGGCGGCCAGTGCGCCGTAGGTGATCCATCCGTTCTCCTCGGAAGTCTTGAACTCGAACGCGTTGTTCGGCGCTTCGTTGCCGAAACCGCAGGTGATCGAATCGCCGATGATTTCCATCGTCGGGCGTCTGTCTTCGACAGCGTAGAACTCCCCATCGGTCTCCAGTTCAACAAACGCCATCTTGCCTCTGGCGTTTTCCGACAGTTTCAGGACACGCAGTTCCTGGCTCTTTTCTTCTTCGCTTTCCCAGAGCGTGACCCACTGGTCGTTCTCGCGGCATTCCTGACGGAAGGTCAGTTCATCGCCGATGGCCACAGCGACGCAAGGCCAGTCTGCCGGAGGCTGAGGCATATTCGGCATGCCCGGGACCTGATCCGAATCGGCCAGGATATGCGCTTTGAGATAGCTTCCCTTGACTCCCAGACTGAAACCTGAGAGGGACCAGTTGCAGTATAAAGCCTCTTTCTCTTCATCATAGACGGTACGTCCATGGATCTTCAGCAGGGGCATGATTTCTTTCATCAGCATTCTTTTATTCTCCTCCTTTGACGATAAAGTCATACATATCTTCGCTTGGCACATAAGTGACA
>CADBPB010000112.1 GCA_902796525.1 uncultured Erysipelotrichaceae bacterium
CACAAGAAAATGATCAGACCCAGATCGCGGATATTCCGGTAACGGTAACGGTCCTTCCGGTATTCTTCGCGATAGTTCCGGATCATTCTTATCAGCAGAACCGCCAGAATGATCGTAAAAGAGACCGGGATGATCTCATCTCCGGTGTAATCTCCGAATATCGTATCGCGAAAAACGATATTCGACGGATAGACGTCGATAGGAAAGATCCAGTGCCGTTCCGACGGATCTATGACAGTCAGGAAGACGCTGCCTGGCGACACTCCTCTGACTTTCACAGAAAACTGTTTCTGATTCAAAGAACGATCGACCGTTTCCAGGATTGGCTGATCCTGCTCGATCACAACGCTGTATGTCTCGATGTCTTCGAAACCCTTATCATTGGGAACCGTGCAGGTATAGGTTTTTCCAAACAGAAATACGGAACCGATGCAGAAAAGCAGCAGCATGGCAACGGTCGCCAGGAATGCCTTCTTATCGTTCGGATCGATAATGCGCTTGAGATAGTTTTTCATGATCTGTTGATTCCATCTTATCACTGTTGTGGTGTTTTTAAGCATTTTCGGCGATAATAAGATTGAAAGAGAATGATATGGATCAGAAAATAGCGACCATCTACTGCCCAAGCTGCGGCGCTCCTGCCCGTTTTGACATTCCGAGTCAGCGCTATCTGTGCGGCTACTGCGGAAGCAAAGTCGAAATCAGCGAAGCCGTCGAACAGAAACGGGGATTCCGCAAGATACAGAGAGAAAAGATCAGAAATTCTTTGAAAGATTTCAAACTGTTTCATACGCTCTGCGATAGCTGCGGAACAAAGATCGTGATCGAAGCCAATGAAGCGCTGTCGACCTGCCCGTTCTGCGGAAAAAGCCTGGTCCGAAGCGAATACCTGCATGCCGACAATATGCCGGAATCGGTCATTCCTTTCCGTATCGTTCCGGAAGAAGCAAAAGAAAAACTGCAAAACTGGTGCGACAGCAACAGGAACAGAACGGAAGCGAAACAGCTGCGGAAACATATCGATGAACTGAAAGGATTCTATCTTCCTTACGAGCTCGTGAGAGGTCCCGTACATCTGTCTGCGGATCGGATGGACGGTTCCAGAACCTATCATTGCGAAGGCTTCCTGGAAAATGAATTCATCAACCGTTCGAAACAGCTGGACAATCTCCTGCTGGATGGAATGGAGCCCTTCGATATCGATGAACTGTCGACTTTTGATTTCGGCTATATCGCCGGACAGCGCGTCAAGATCGCTGATATCAATGACAGAACGCTGGAAGAGCGCACAAGAAACGAATCTTCTTCTGTCTATGCCCCATCGATACAGAAAGTGCTGGAAACGGATAAGATCGACATCTCCGCCGATGTCAGCGGAGCGATCCGCCTGCCGGTACTGTTGCCTGTCTACTATTTTGCCGATGGCGAACTGATGGCTGCCGTCAACGGCCAGACCGGAAAGGTCAGCGTCAGGGCTTTGAAAGATTCCCATTACTATTTCCTGCCCTGGTGGCTCAAAGCGATCGTGGCAACCATCGTCTTTTCAGCCGTCATCTGCGGAGCGATCTTCCTTTTCAGCAAAGATCTTGTCTCCAGTCTCTGTATCGCAGGCATCCTGGCGCTATTCTTTCTCATCGTAACATTGTGTCTGTACAGCGATACGGTACATAACAGCTTCGCGGTATCCTCCGGAAGAAAGATCTTCACATCGGAAACCGGAAAGACGGAACGCAGGATCGCCGATCCGGTCTTCTTTGAAAAGATCGAAAACAAAGAAACGCCTGTCGTACTGAAGTTTACGACGCCTTTGCGTATCATTGAAATCATTCTGTTGTGTTTTACAGTGCTGTTTCTTCCGGTGATCGTCGCCTTGTTTGTGAATGGCTTCGATTTCAAGCGGCTGGAACTGGGCGGTTCGGCGGTCTGGTTCTGCATCTTCGTGCCGGTCGTGCCGATCTATCTGCTGAAATTCGGTATCGTCGAACTGCATGACAATCCGTGGATCTATCTCTATCAGGACAATGGCAGATTGAAACGTTACCGCAAGAAACATGAATTCAGGTTTAAAAAAGGAATGCTGTCGGATCTGTTAAGGATCCTGTTCGTCCCGCCATTATCACTGGCCGTTTGGTTCGGAATCATTTCCTTTATCGTGATGGTCTATCTGACTGCGTTCGGTTTCTGACCGGCCGATGATCCATTCAAAATAAAATGATCTTGAAGGTCATTTTTATTTCATTCTCTTACGTTTCGCTTCCATTAGCTGACAGGATAACGTCAGCTAAACACCGAGCCATTGTATTTTTTCAAAGCTCTGAAAATAATGACCGATCCAAAGACAAATCCGGCAAGCATCGGAGCCCACCAGAAAGAGGATCCCAGAAGGTCAAGCGTTCCTGTGATACCTATTCCCGCTCCGATCAGTATGATACCGATTCCGATCGATCTGGCAAAGGCAGAGAGATCTTCCTGTTTCACATTTCTGTAATGATAGTCATGGATAAGGGAGATCTTCCGTTTCTTCCATATCATCGTACCCAAAACGATACATGCGATACCTGTCGCATATTCAATCGCGCATCCGATCATCATTCCGATTTCCATGGCCGGTCACCTTTCCTTGTGCATCCCGAAACATATTCATCACGCAGGATCCGCATCATGACAAAGTCGCTATACTCCCCATTATAGAAATAGCCTTGTTCCTGAACGCCTTCCTGTTTGAATCCGATTTTCTGATAAAACCGTAAAGCATCATTATTGAGCCCGACGACTCCGATAGAGACCCTGTTCATATCGTACTCATGGAAAGCCATGTCCAGCATGAGTCTTATCGCTTCCGTACCGTAGCCTTTGTTCTGTTTTTCAGGATCGGGAATGATGATGGTCAGATCGGTGCAATGCCAGGCAGGGAACATCCTGAGCAAACCTGTTTCGCCGAGGATCGAACCATCCGTATCGGTGATCGTAAACCATACGGAATCCCCGGATCTGTGGTATTCATTGATATATTTCCGTTCTTTTTCCAGGTCGGTAGGTTCTGTAAAACCGCATTGAAACATGATCGCTGGCTGCTTGAACCAGTATGCAAAAAACGCTGCATCTTCTTCTCTTTGTTCGCGCAGGACTATATTCCTGCCTTTGATTTCTTTATGTTCCATAGAGTTTTCCCATCTTTCCTGTTTCAGATCGATTAGACAATAGAGCATCACGAATCGAGTGAAATCACAGATCGTACGCTTTGGAGCGAATTACAGTAACCTTATCGCCAAAGATCTCCCGGCATATCCG
>CADBPB010000113.1 GCA_902796525.1 uncultured Erysipelotrichaceae bacterium
CAGTTCCCCGATCGGCAGTCCGACGATCGTATAGTAATCCCCGTTGATGCAGCGGATGAACTTTGCCGCATCGCCCTGGATCGCATAAGCGCCTGCTTTATCAAAGGGTTCGTTGGTCGAGATATATCCATCGATCTCTTCTTCACTTAAGGGGTAGAACGTCACTTCTGCGATGCTGGAGAAGGTCTCAATCCGATCCTGATACAGAATGGTCACGGCAGTCACGACTTCATGGGTCCTGCCGGACAGTTTTTGCAGCATCTCTCTGGCCTCTTCTATCGTATGAGGCTTGCCTAAGGCTTCGTTGCCGATCTTGACGATCGTATCGGAACCGATGACCAGGGCATCGCTTTCCTGCTTGAAGACAGCCTCCGCTTTCTGATAGGACAGTTTCTCGATCTCTTTGACCAGATCGTTCTCATGGTCGATCTGTTCGTCGATATCGGAAACGATGATCTCGAAAGGCAGACGAAGCTGCTCCATGAGTTCTTTCCTTCTCGGCGATTTCGAAGCAAGTACGATCCTAATATTTTTCATATCTCTCATAGATATAGTTCAGACCCTTCGTCACGAAATCGGGGTCATAGACATTGATCACATTGATATACGGAGCGATCATCTTTCCCTGACCGCCGCAGCCGACCACATAGAGATCTTCATTGAGTTCCCATTTCATGCCTTTGATCAGACCCGTCAGCATGCTGATGTATCCGTTGTAGATTCCCACATTCATGGCATCCACGGTGTTGTTTGCCAGGAAGGTATTGGTCGGTTTCAGTTCGAATTCCGGCAGCTGCGCCGCGTTCTTCCACAATGTTTCCGCGATCTTGCCGAAACCCGGAGCGATGATGCAGTGCTTGAACTCGCCGTTGTTTGTCACATGGCAAAGAACGGTCGCCGTGCCCATGGATACGATCAGCAGTTCCCTGCGATACAGATTGTACGCATACGAGCACATGACGATCAGGTCGTCCCCGGTCTCTTCCGGCTTCGGCATCACCAGTTTGATGCCGTAGTTCTTGTCCGGATTGATGTCGATGATATTCGGCTCGGTAACGATGCTTGCCAGGGCATCAAATACTTCGTTATAGGCATGAGGAACGACACAGGACAGGATCGCCTTATCGATCTCGTCTTCTCTCAGATTGGCTTTGAAAATGAAAGACAGGATCGCGCTGCGATAGTTCTGGATCGGATTATCGATGCAGACAAAAGAGATCTGTTTGCTGTCTTTGAACAGACCAAGCTTGGTCGAAGTGTTTCCTAAGTCTACCGTTAACAACATGCCTATTCATTATATAGGATAATCATTGCAATTTCTAGTGATTTATTATAATATGATTAAGCATTCCGGGATTGGCGGAACTGGTAGACGCACCAGACTTAGAATCTGGCGGGCGACCGTGGGGGTTCGAGTCCCTTATCCCGGACCATCTGTAGAAACAGGATCATCTGAGAAGATGATCCTTTTTGTTGCTATAATTAAGGAAATATTGAAACAGAAACAGAGAGGTGCCGCCATGCTTGATCATGAATTGATAAAGAAAACGGAAGGATTCCTGAAGCAGAAATTCGAACACGCCACAGATTTCGAGCAGGACGATCTGCCCTATCGCATCGAACATACCTATCGTGTCGCGAATATCGGCAAAGAGATCGCCAGGAAAGAAGGATTTGACGAGACCGAAATGGTGATCGCCTGTCTTTTGCATGATATTTCTTATTGCGAGGCAGAGGGAGAGGATCGCATCTGGCCTGACTGGAAGGATCACGGAAGACGGGCCGCCGAGATATCCCGTCCTTTCCTGCAGGAGCTTGGCCTTCCGGAAGACCGCATCGATGATATCTGTTACGGGATCGCCATCCATGTCGACGACGAAGCGGATTTTGCCGGAGAGAGGACTGCTTTCGCCGTTTCCATCGGCGATGCGGACAATATCGACCGATTCGATGCGTACCGTCTCCACGAGATGCTGAACAAAAGCGCTTTCCTGAATATGAACTATGAAGAGAAGCTCGACTTCGTCCAAAAGCGGCTTGGCCGATTTCATGAATTGAGAGAGATGCCGACTGCGACCAAGACAGCGGATGAGATGTGGAAATCGAGACTGGATTTCTTTATAGTATTCTTCGAAAAGCTCAAAGACCAGCTGGAGCGAAGCAGAAGCATCACAGAATGACACGATCTATAAAGACTGTATTTAAAAAATCGCTTATCACTAAGCGGTTTTTTAGTCGATATCGATCATTCCTCCTTCTGTTAAGCGGTCGTATTCATCGCAGTCCTTTTCATAGAGTTCTTTCAGAATATCGGGAAGGTCGTATCTGAATTCGATCAAACGGCCTTCTTCTTCATCATAGAGACCGTATTCGCTCTGGATCATGGTGATCCTTTTTACCAGAGACGGTTCCTTCATGATCTTCGAGATCACTTTATCCCTGTCGTATTCTTCGATATAGAAGTCGATCACCCAGGGCATGCCTAATTCCTTAAAGTAATTATGGTCGCTATTCAGTCTGAATTTGTTGTCTTCGGCGATCTTTCTGATTCTTTCATCTGTCTCGAAATCGTTCCATTCCTCTTCCAGAGCTCCGGAATCGATGGCCAGACGATACGTCGTCGTATTCTCTCCTACATGGTTTCTCAGATAATCTACTAGTTTCTTTTCATTCACTTTCATTTCTTTCTCCCTCCATCATCATTGTGACAGACAAGATCCCTTTCCGGGTCGTTTCTGAAACGACATTTCATAACAGCCGCAGTCCTTGCTACGAATACATCTGGTGACGTTGATAGATTCCGGATAGAAGAATAGCCGGCTTTCAATACTGTTATAATGAATACAGGTGGTATATCATGTCAAATCTATCAGATCATTATAAAGTCAGCTACAAAGACAGAACGATCGGCTACTATTATGTCTATGACGATGGTAAGGTTTCTTACACTACCGAATGGGGGTGCCCGTGGGACATCGAAGA
>CADBPB010000114.1 GCA_902796525.1 uncultured Erysipelotrichaceae bacterium
AAGCAGCAAGGGGATCGATTGATGGATCCCTTCTGTAATCCTATCGCTGCTGATAAGATCCCAAAAAGGCAATCCTATCATAGTCTTAGCCTTTACGGTGCTAAGGTAGAGACTCCTCCACCATATCTGGAGGATTATACGATATTTTTACACCTTTAATGTATCACAAAAAAACAGGAAGGATACCTGTTTTAGAAAATGTAAGCGTTTAAATATCAAATCCTTGAACGGTTTTTGCAGTTACAGCCGTTCTAGGACTATTTTACGCAGTTCGGCTTTCTCCGTATCGTTCAGAAACGCCGCATCGACCGCGTTCAGGACGCATTGACGGAACTGTTCCTCCGTCATGCCGATCTTCTTCAGTACAAAGTATTCGTAGGCCAGATCGTTCAGGTCGAACATCCCGTCATCCGTGTTGATCGTGACCTTGACGCCCTGACCGATCAGTTCGCGGATCGGATGAGTCGCATAGCTGAATCCGAAGCTCCGGTTGGAGGTGACGCAGACTTCCAGCGTCACGTCATTCTCCAGGATCGCCTTGATGTAGGACGGATCCTGTATCGCAAAGATCCCGTGTCCCAGCCGTTTCGCTCCCATGCCGATCGCCTTAAGCACGTTGGCGCCGTTGCCCATTTCCCCCGCATGGATCGTATAAGGGATATTCTTTTCTTTTGCCGCAGCAAACAATGGCGCATATTCATAAAGATCGCAGTTGTTTTCGTAGCCGGCCAGATCCAGTCCTGCGACACCCTGTCCGAGATACTTCTCCGTCAGACGAAGAGTCTCCAGATTCTCTTTTTCATTGACTTTCGCGCTGTCTCCCGCATGCATGAAGGCATTCAGGAGATTCACCTTGATCGTCGGATAGTCCCGCATCGCATCCCCGGTTCCCTGCAATGCCGCAACAAGCGCTTCTTCCTGTGTCAATCCGTTACGGGTATGCAGCTGGGGACCGAAGCGCAGTTCCGCATACAGCAGTCCTTCTTCCGCGATCTCTTTCACCAGCGTATAACAGGCGTCATGGATGTCTTCTTCGCACTGCATCACCGCCAGCGGAACATCGAACTTGCGGAAGAGCGCCTCTCCCGACTGTTCCACAGGAAACAGGGTATCATAATAATCCGAAAAAGAAGTATCCTTTGAACTAATGCCCCGTAATAAAGCTCTCTCATACATCCATCGGATATTGAGCGAGCCGTCGATATGAAGATGCAGGTCGATCAGAGCGTAGTTCTTTTTCATCTGATCGTGTAGGCTTCTCCGTCATAACGGATGTGCGAATCATAGAAAGCGGAAACGGCATCGGCCATCGTTATCACATCTTCGGCTCCCGCCGTTTCAATCGATGAATGCATCGCCCACTGGGCCAGTCCGACATCGGCTGACAGCAGAGATACCTGGGAATTCGATATGTTGCCCAAGGTGCTGCCGCCTCGGATCCCGGTCTTGTTGGCGTAGACCTGATAAGGGATCTTTTTCTGATCCAGGATCTGCTTGAAGATGGCGGCACTGACCGCGTCCGTGCAATAGGACTGTGCGGCGTTGTATTTCAAAACGATGCCTTGATTCATCCGAGGCGCATTGTTTCTGTCGTAAAGTTCCTGATAATTCGGATGCAGCGCATGCGCGTTGTCGCAGGAGAGCAGGAAACCTTGCTGCAGCAGATCATAGGAATCGAGGTCCAGATCTTTGCACAGACGGTCGATGACCGATTTCAGGAAATCGGAATCGGCCCCTTGTCTGGTCTTCGAACCGACTTCCTCGTTGTCAAACGATGCATAGACATTGATGTTGTCGTCGCTGAAGCGATCGATGAAAGCCCGCATGGACAGATAGGCGCATTCCAGATTATCCAGATGATGGCTGGTAATGAACTCCTTTTTCTGGCCCCAGCAATAGGCTTTCTCCAAAGGATACAGATAGAGATCATAGCCTGCGATCTGTCCGTTTTCCAGTTTCAGATGTTCCGCCAGATGCTTCTTCAGATCGAAGTCTTCCCCCAGGGAAACGATCGGAACAAGATCTTTGGCCGTTTCCAGTTTCTTGTCTTCGATCTCTTTATCCAGATGTCTTGCCATGGATGGGATGATGCAGAACGCTTCATCCTCTTTGTAGATTCGGGAACAGATCCTGTCGTTCTCCTGGATGACCACTCTTCCCGCCAGCGCCAGCGGACGGTCGAACCAGGTCCTTTTCAGCAGACCGCCGTATTCTTCGACAGCCAGCGTGATGCCTTGTTCGCTTCTGATGATC
>CADBPB010000115.1 GCA_902796525.1 uncultured Erysipelotrichaceae bacterium
ACTGATCAGCTGGAACGTGAATGGCTTGCGGGCGTGCATGAAGAAAGGGTTTGCGGACTTCTTTGTCAAAGAGAATGCCGATATTTTGCGATACAGGAAACCAAGATGCAGGAGGAACAGCTCGAGCCGGCAATGCGTTTCGACGGATATCATCTCTATATGAATAGTGCGGAGAAGAAGGGCTATTCCGGTACTTTGGTCTACAGCAGGCAGGAACCTTTGAGCGTTGTCTACGATATCGAAGACGAAGGCTGCGACGAGGGGAGGGTCATCACCCTGGAATATCCGGAGTTCTATTTCGTGACGGCATATGTTCCGAATTCCAAAGACGGACTGCTGCGTCTGGATTTCCGCATGACCTGGGAGGATGCACTGCGCAGGCACCTGATGAAACTGGACAAGAAAAAACCGGTCATCTATACGGGAGATCTCAATGTGGCGCATGAGGAGATCGATCTGAAGAATCCGGATGAGAATCATTTTTCGGCAGGCTTCTCGGACGAGGAACGCGGTAAATTCAGCGAACTGCTGGCTGCCGGATTCAGCGACAGCTTCCGGGTCTTTTATCCCGAAAAAGAGAAATACACGTGGTGGTCCTACCGGACCAGAGCCAGGGAGCGTAATGTCGGCTGGCGCATCGATTATTTCGTCGTGTCCGACCGTTTCATGAAAGAAGTCAAAGACAGTCTGATCTATGACGAGATCGAAGGCAGCGATCATTGCCCGGTGGGACTGCTGATATAGGAGGATAAGATGGAAGTAAAACGTTTTATTGAAGAAAACCTGGAAGGAATGAAACAGGACCTGAAGGAACTGGTTTCTTATAATTCGGTCTATGGCGAGGACGAGAAGCCGTTCGGCAAGACGAACCGCGCCGTGCTCGACTGTGCGTTGCGGCTGATGAAAGAGAAAGGCCTCAAGACAGAGAACGTGGATTACTACTGCGGTTTCGGCGAGACCGGAGAAGGGGAGAAACTGATCGGCATCCTGGCGCATTTGGATGTCGTTCCGGCAGGAGAAGGATGGAAACATGATCCATTCGATATGCAGGAGGAAGACGGTTTCCTGTATGGCAGAGGCGTTTCTGACGACAAGGGTGCCGCCGTCGCTTCGATGTATGCCCTGAAGTATCTGATTCAGGAGAACTATCCGTTCAAGAAACGGGTGCGTCTGATCCTTGGATGTAACGAAGAAACCGGATCGGCCTGTATCCGGCATTATGTCGGAAAGTACGGTCATATCGACTGCGGCTTCACGCCGGATGGAAACTTCCCGGGAATCTATGCCGAAAAAGGCATGGTCGCAGCGAAACTGGTCGGCCATGGCACCAGGATCATCGATATCAAGGGCGGAGAAGCATCGAATGTCGTCAATAAAAAAATCGTTTGCAGTCTGCCTCTGGATAGCTTCGACGAGGAACGTTTCAAACAGTATCTGATGGACCATAAGCTCGCTTTCGATTATGCGAAGGACGAGACCATCGATGTCACGGTCTACGGGGAAAGCGCACACGCCAGCATGCCCGACTTGGGCAAGAATGCGTTCAGCCATCTGATGGAAGCGCTGTTCCATGCCGGTTTCGAAGATACTTTCGTAAGCTGGTTCCATAAGTATTTTGCTTTGGAAGTCCATGGCGAGACGCTGGGTTACGATGTTCTGAAAGATGATATCTCCGATACCACCATCAATTTCGGTATCATCGGCAAGGACGGCGATGACATCGTCGTCAGCCTGGATATGCGCTTCCCGGTCAAAACGGATAGCGGAAAAGTAGTCGAACTGCTGAAGATCGGCGACGATCATAACGAGCTGGTCATCCTGAGCAGGACAGAACCGCTGTACTTTGATATCGATTCTCCGATGATCCGGGCTCTGAAGAACGCCTATGTCGATGTGACAGGAGACGACAAGACGGAAATGGAAGCGATCGGCGGAGGCACGTATGCGAAAGCCATCCATAACTGCATCGCTTTCGGCTGTGAATTCCAGGGCGAAAACAATCATATCCATGATCTGGACGAATGCCTCAATATCGAGAATTTCAAGAAACAGGTCGAACTTTATGTCGCGGCGATCCGCAACTTAAACGAGATCGACTAGAATGTTATAATAGAACTATGAAAAGAGCGAAACTGGCACTGATCTATGACTTCGATAAAACGCTGTCTCCCAGGGATATGCAGGAGTTCCATCTTTTAAGTACGCTTGGCTATGACGATCCGGGCGCTTTCTGGGCGGAATGCGATGCATTCTCGCGCAGGCACAACTGCGACGGCATTCTTTCTTACATGTATCTGATGGTCATGAAAAACGACGGTCTTACCAGGGATCAGCTGATCGAAGAAGGCAGGTACGTCGAACTGTATAAAGGCGTGAAGACCTGGTTCCAGCGGATCAACGAATATGGCAGGAAGCATCATATCACGGTCGAGCACTATGTCGTTTCTTCCGGCCTGACCGATATCATCATGGGCACGCCGATCGCGCATGAATTCAAGAAGATCTATGCCTGCACCTATGTCTATGACAAAGAAGGAAAAGTCAGATGGCCGTCGCGGGTCGTCAACTATACGATGAAGACCCAGTATCTTTTCAGGATCAACAAGGGCGTCCTGCAGGAAACCAACGACGCGGATCTGAACAGTTCCACACCGGAATCGGAAAAATATATTCCTTTGGAGAATATGATCTATTTCGGAGATGGAAGCACGGATGTCCCCAGCATGAAGGTCGTGCAGCAGAACGGCGGAACCACCATCGCGGTGTTCGGGGATGATTCCAAACGCAGCAAGGCGGAAGAACTGTTCAAGGACAAGAGAGCGACCTTCGCTGTGAAAGCAGATTACTCCAAAGGCTCCAAGATCGAAAAGATCGTTCAATGCATCATCGATTCTCTCGAGGCCAAAGCTAAATTAGATAACTATCAATGATGATCGAATATAGTTCAGACGATTTCAATATCGACGGATTAGGTTGTTTATACACGAAAGAAAAAGCAGTTTTTAGAGTATTCGCGCCGGAGCACGATACTCTTTTTTTAGTTCTGGACGGACATAGGTATCCGATGGAAAAGCGCCTGCATACTTTTTCCGTGGAACTGGAGGGAGATTTTCATCTTTCCCGTTATCATTTCGAGAATGGAAAGAGAGTCTCTTTCAAGGATCCTTTCGCTTATCTCTCGGAAGGAAAGGAATCGGTCGTTCTCGATCCCGGACGTTTCAATCAGGAAATCATCAAACCGGAACCATGCGAAGATATCGTGATCTATGAAACAAGCGTTCGAGATTTTTCCAGCTACGGCTATTTCGGACAGTATGCAAAGACGTTCAAGGCTCTTGGCATCGATGGCCTGAAACGGGATGGTTATTTCGTGCTGGGACTGGATTATCTGGAAAATCTCGGGATCACCCATCTGCAGCTGATGCCGGTCATGGATTTCGACAACGACCGCAGCGAATACAACTGGGGTTACAATCCGCTGGCATTCAATCACGTAAAAAAGGATTACGTCTATGACAAGACCGATCCTTACGCCAGCGTCAACGAACTGCGCGAAGCCGTGAACAAACTTCATGAACATGGCATCCGGGTGGTGCTGGATGTCGTATTCAATCACGTCTATGATGCGAAGAACTTCGATATCGAGAAGATGATCCCCGGTCATTTCTTGAGACGCAAGCCAGATGGAAAGCTTGCAATGGGCACGTTCTGCGGCAGCGAGATCAAGTCGGAAGATCCGTTTGTCCGGGCGTATCTGGTGAAGATGGCGTTGCGTTATCTTGAGCTCTTTGACATCGATGGCATACGGCTCGATCTGATGGGCATCATGGATATCGATACGGTAAATGCGTTAAGGGATTCATTGAAAGCCAGAAAGCAGGATTTCGTGGTCTATGGGGAAGGCTGGAATATGGGGGACGTCTTGCCGGAAGAATGCCGCGCCACGATCGCCAACGCTTCGAAAATGCCCGGGATAAAGATGTTCAATGACTATTTCAGGGAAACGGTCAGCGCCTATGTCATGGGCGCAGACAATATGCATGAAGCTGGTCAGGCTTTATCGGGAAACGGATATCTCTCCTGCGACCATTCCGTCAACTATGTCGAATGCCATGACGGGCTGACTTTTTTTGACCGTCTGGGCGTCGATTGTCTCGGAGACAGTACCGAGGAAGTCAGAAACAAATGCAAGCTCGCACTGGCAATGGTGATGATGGCCAAGGGAACGCCGTTCATTCATTCCGGCCAGGAATTCCTCAGGACCAAAAAAGGGATTGCCAATTCCTATAACAGTCCCGACGAGATCAACACCTTGAACTGGGACCTTCGCATCTACAACAACGAGATCTGCGACTACCTCAAAGCGCTGATCCGATTCCGCAAGGAGTACAGACTATACCTGAATGATATTCCGACCGCTTTCTTTGAATATCGCGGCTGTCTGGTTTACGAGGCAGAGGATCTGCTGATCGTCTTCAATCCGCAGCGCGAAAATGTCCTTTATGAAACGGAAGAACCGTACAGGATCCTGTTCGATCGCAACGGTTTTTGCGATCTTCTGACAAAAAGGGTGGAACTCCAGGCCTATTCCATGGTGATATGCAAAAGATATGTTGTATAATGAAATTATAATCAAGGGGTAATATCATGAAAAAAAATAATATGGTAGCAATGATACTGGCAGGAGGTAGAGGTTCTCGTCTTTTCGATCTGACGAAGAAAGTCGCGAAACCTGCCGTTCATTTCGGAGGAAAATATCGTATCATCGATTTTGCCTTGTCGAACTGTGCCAATTCCCACATTTCTACGGTGGGTGTGCTGGTGCAGTATGAATCCATCCTGTTAAGTTCCTACAGCGCCAGAAGTTCGACCTGGGGACTTGACTCCAAGGGCGGAGGCGTCTATGTCCTGTCGCCGAGAGAAAAGGATGAGACCGGTCTGGGTCTGTACAAAGGAACGGCCGATGCCATTTATCAGAACCTGGATTTTCTCGATCAGGAAGAAGCGGAGTATGTGCTGGTTCTTTCCGGCGACCATATCTATAAGATGGATTACGAAAAGATGCTTCAGGAACATATCGATTCCAAAGCGGAAGCGACGATCGCCGTCATCGAGGTACCTAAGAAAGAAGCCAGCCGTTTCGGTATCATGAATACCGATAACACGGATCGGATCATCGAATTCGAAGAAAAACCGAAAGAACCCAAATCCAATCTCGCTTCGATGGGCGTCTACATCTTTACCTATAAGACCATGAGAAAATATCTCAAAGAGGATGCCAAGGATCCGGCTTCTTCCCATGATTTCGGCAAGAACCTGATTCCGGCATATCTGAGAGACAACCTGAAGCTTCAGGCATACCGTTTCAAGGGATACTGGAAAGATGTCGGCACCATCGATTCTTTATGGGAAGCCAATATGGATCTTCTGAAGGACAACAGCGGTCTGGATCTTTTTGATCCCGACTGGAAGATCTATACGGATGACGTAAGCGCCACGCCGCAGTGCATCGGCGAACAGGCAAAGATCGACAATGCATTCATCACGCAAGGCGCGATCGTCAATGGCGAAGTCAAACATTCCGTCATCTTCTCGGGCGTCGAGATCAAAGAAAAAGCGAAAGTTGAAGAATCGGTCATCATGAATGACGCCGTGGTCGGCGAAGGCGCTGTGCTCAACAGATGTCTGGTCGCCGATGGCGTAAGGATTCCGGATGGCATGGTTCTTGGCAATAAAAAGAACAAAGAGATCCTTCTGGTATCGAAATCATTTATCGCAAAGGCAGGTGAAGAAAATGAGTAAAGTATTGGGTTTATTGAATTTTGAGCCTTCATATGTGCATGTCAAGGGAATCGAGGATTTCCGTCCGATTTCGGCTGCTTCGATTCTGGGCAGATACAGAGTCATCGATTTCATGCTGTCGAACTTTACCAACTCGGGGATCGATTCCATCAAGGTCTACATCAAGAATCGTCCGCGTTCCACCGTCGAGCATATCATGCGTACCAGCTACAACATCAACTCGAAAAGAGGACGCATCCATCTGCTGCATGGCGAGGATGTCTTCAGCAACAACGATCTGTTCAATGTTGATATTCTGGCGTTCAAGACGTACATGGAATTCATCGATGTCGAGAATCCTTCCTATGTGGTGATCGCTCCTTCGCATTTCATCTTCAAGCAGGATTTCTCGGAGCTTCTGGATCATCATATCGCTTCCAAGAACGATATCACCATCCTGTACCAGAGCGTGAACGATGCGAACACTTCCTATCTGATGGGCGATCTGCTGGAGATCGACGACAAGAAACGCGTTGTCGGCGCCAGCAAGAACCACGGCAAATACAAGAGCGGGGATGTCTCCCTGGAGACTTATGTCATGTCGACTCTGACGTTCAAGCAGCTGGTCGAAGAAGCTTCCATGACTTCCAGCCTTTATTCATTGGCGGATATCATCTGGGACAATATCCGGGTCATGAAGATCGGCGCCTACCGCCATCACGGATACTGCGGATGCATTTCTACTTTGAATGCTTATTTCAATGCGAATATGTATCTGAAGAAAGAAAAGAACCTGACCAGGCTGATCAACGACGACTGGCCGATCTATACGATGACCAATGACTCCTGCCCGACATTATATAAACCGGGAGCGCAGGTCAGAGGTTCGCTGGTAGCCAATGGTTGTCAGATCGAAGGCACGGTCATCGATTCCGTCATCGGACGCAATGTCGTGATCCGGGAAGGAGCCGTCATCAAAGATTCGGTCATTCTTCCGGATACCTTTATCGATAAGAATGTGAAACTGGATTGCGCGGTGGTCGACCGGCTGTCGATCGTTACGCATATCAAAGATATCAAAGGGACCAAAGAGGATCCTATCTATGTCAAGCGAGGAGACCGTATCTGATGAAAAGAGTACTATTTGTTTCTTTTGAGTCGCTGCCTTTTGTCAAGACCGGCGGACTGGCCGATGTCGTCTATGCCTTGCCGAAAGCGTTAGACAAGAGTGAATTCGAAGTCAGAGTCGTCATGCCGATGTTCAAGACCATCAAAGAGAAATACTATGAGGGCATGAATTATCTGGATCACATCTATGTCCATAGCGGTTTTATCAATGAAGAGGCGAATGTCTATTCCTATTTCAACGAGGGAATCGAGTATCTCTTCATCGAGAACGATACCTTCTTCAATCGCGATGGCGTCTACGGCTACAGCGACGATGCGGCACGATTCTCGTTCTTCAATGTAGCCGTGCTGGAGATGATGATCAAGCTGGATTATTATCCCGACATCTGTCATGAGCACGATTATCATACCGCGATCCTGCCGGCACTGTGCAAGATCCGTTACAATGCGATCGAATCCGTCCGCAACATCAAACACATCCTGACCATTCACAACCTGGCTTACCAGGGGGAATATGACAAGCAGGTGCTGTTCGATTATCTGGGCTTCGATTATCATTATTATGAGAACGGCGATCTGCGTTTCAACGATTACTGCAACTTCATGAAGATCGGTATCGTTTATGCGGATTTCGTTACGACAGTCTCCAAGAGCTACGCTGAAGAGATACAGACGCCGGAATACGGACATAAGCTGGATACCGTGCTGCGATACCGCGGGGCGGATCTTTACGGAATCGTCAATGGCATCGATACGGATTCCTTCGATCCTGCCAAGGACCCTGATATCTACAAGCACTACAATATCAGGAACTATCTGGCCGGCAAGCGCGAAAACAAGGCTTCTCTGCAGTACCAGCTGGGTCTTAGAAACGAACCTGAAACCTTGCTGATCGGCATGGTGTCCCGACTGACCTTCCAGAAAGGCGCCGATCTGGTGCTGGGAGCGATCCAGGATATTCTGAGACACAATGTCCAGATCGCGATCCTGGGAACCGGAGAATCGAAATACGAGTATTCCTTCAAGATGCTGGAAGAAGAGAACAAGGGCCGTTTCGTCTACTACTGCGGCTACAACGAACAGCTTGCCCACAGCATGTATGCCGGACTGGATATGCTGATGATGCCTTCGCTGTTTGAACCGTGTGGCATCTCCCAGCTCATTTCCATGCGTTACGGCACGCTGCCGTTCGTCAGAGAGACCGGCGGCCTGAAGGATACGGTCGAACCTTTGAACGAATACGAGAATACCGGAACCGGCTTCTCCTTCTACAATTATTCCGTCGAAGATCTGCTGACCGTTTTCGAGTATGCCTACAGCCAGTATTACGATCACTATGACCGCTGGAAGATGATGATCCGTAACGCGATGAAATATGACGTGTCCTTTGAAAAATCGGCACGCGAGTATGAAGAACTGTATAGAAAGGTCCTGATGAAATGAATTTAGACTACTTCTTTTCCGGCATCGATACCGAATGCTACAGATACATGGGTTGTCATAAGAAAGATGACGGCATCGAGTTTTATCTGTGGGCTCCGCATGCCAGGAAAGTGGAAGTCTTCATGTCCAGAGACGATTTTCAGGTCTATTATCCTTTCGAGAAAGTCGATGACCGGGGCATCTGGCATCTGATCATTCCGAATTGCGAATGCATCTATTCCTACCGTTACCGCATATGGAAGGACGATCACCATTTTATCGAGAAAGCCGATCCTTACGCTTTCTACAGCGAAAAACGTCCCGCCAATGCTTCGGTCATGTATGATCTTTCGCAGTATCATTTCACCGATAAGGCCTACATGGATCACCGCCATTTCTCCTATCAGGAACCGATGAACATCTATGAGCTGCATGTGAATGGTTTCATGCATAGCGCCCCGATGACGACCTATCAGGAACTGAAGGAGCAGCTGATCCCTTACGTCAAGAAAATGGGTTATACCCATATCGAACTGATGCCGATTAACGAACATCCTTTCGACGGTTCCTGGGGCTATCAGGCGACCGGCTTCATGTCGGCGACCAGCCGTTACGGCACGCCTTGGGATCTGATGGATCTGATCAACGAATGCCATCTCAACGACATCGGCGTGATCCTGGATGTGGCTTATGTGCATTTTGCGACCGATGGTTTCGGACTGGGAAGATTTGACGGACAAGCCTGTTACGAGTATGAAGACGAGCGTCTTTCCCGTTCGCAATGGGGTTCCTATCAGTTCAATCTCGGATCCGGTCCGGTCATTTCCTATCTGATGTCGGCTGCGAACCTCTTCCTGAATGAATACCATTTCGACGGCTTAAGGATGGATGCGGTCTCGAATATCATCTTCTATGACGGCAACAAGAACATCGGTGTAAATGAGAGCGGACTGTCCTTTGTGAAGCGTTTCAACTATTCTTTGAAACAGCAGCATCCGGATGTAGTCATCATCGCCGAGGATTCTACGGATTATCCGAATGTCACGGTTCCGACGGAATATCAGGGACTGGGCTTCGACTACAAGTGGGACCTGGGCTGGATGAACGACACCCTGAAATACTATGCGATGGATCCGGAATACCGGCAGTATCACCACAACATGCTGACATTCTCGATGGCCTATTTCTATTCCGAGAAGTTCATCCTGCCATTGTCACATGATGAAGTCGTCCATTCCAAGGGGACGATCGTCGACAAGATGTGGGGCGATTATGAGACCAAATTCGCGCAATGCCGCAACCTCTTCCTCTACATGTATACCCATCCGGGCAAGAAGCTGAATTTCCTTGGAAATGATCTGGCAATGTTCCGGGAGTTCGATGAACAGAAAGAACTGGACTGGTTCCTGCTGCAGTATCCGATGCACGATTCCTTCAACCGTTATTTCCGGGATCTCTGTCAGATCTATCTGAAATACAAGGCGTTCAGCTGTTACGATTACGATCCGCTGTCCTTCAAATGGATCGATGCAGACAACAACAAGGAATCGATCTATGTCTATACCCGGTACGACGAGGATTACTGCTTCCTGGTGGTATTGAATATGAAACCGATCAGCTATCACAACTATCCGATCGGCGTTCCGTTTACGGGAACCTATACCGAGCTGATCAATTCCGAAAAGGATATCTATTCCGGCTGCAACATGTGCAACTTCAAGCCTCTGCGTACCAAGAGAGTCAAGGCTCACGGGCTGCCGCAGTCGATCAGCATCGATATCGCGCCTTACGCAGGGATAGTGTTCATTACCAAGAACAAGGCGAAGGCGGCGCCGGTAAAAGAACCGCACACGCGCAAACGCGTCAGAACGGCAGGCTGAGATCATTATCCGAACTTAAACAATGACAGGCACTGATTGAGATCAGTGCCTTCAAATATCCTAAATCAGCGGAATGATGTTAAAATAGAGTGGTGAAAGAAGTAGCTTTTCGTCTGCATAAAGGAGACGACTTAAGACAGAGCATCGAAGAAAAGTGCGTGCAGCTGAAGATCGATACTGCCGTCGTTTTATCTGCGGTAGGCTGCGTGTACGAACTGAAGATCCGTCTGGCGGACGCCAGGGAGTATCTGCATCTAAAGCGCGATCACGAGATCGTTTCGATGACCGGTACGGTATCCAGAGGCAAGGCACATCTGCACATCGCTTTGTCCGATGAGGAAGGCCGCTGCATCGGAGGCCACCTGGAAAAGGGGTGTCTGATCAATACGACCTGCGAAGTCGTTTTAGGTGCGTTGGAGGACTATGTATCAGAAAGGGCATTCGATGAGGATACCGGTTATGACGAAATCAATTTCAAGGAGGCATATCATGATTAATGTTTATATCGTTTCAGGTTTTTTAGGAGCAGGGAAGACCACTTTCATTCAGAAACTGCTGAGAGAGAAACACTTTGACAAAGTGATGCTGCTGGAGAATGAATTCGGCGAAGTCGGCGTCGACGGCGCTTTTTTTGACAGTTCGCTGAATATCAGAGAAATCAATAACGGATGCATCTGCTGTTCGCTGCAGGGAGACTTCGAAGATGCGCTGCACGAGATCGAAGAAATGGGCGTATCGGATCTGCTGATCGAACCTTCCGGCGTCGGCAAGCTTTCCGAGATCATCAACGTGGTCAAAGAAGACGAAGACTTCCGCATCGTTTCCCATATCTGCATCGTCGATGTCAAGACCTGCCACAAGTATCATAAGAATTTCAAAGAATACTTTGACGATCAGGTCAAGGCAGCCAACGCGGTCATCCTTTCCCATGTGGATGTTTCGGATGATGAAACTGTACAACGAGCGATCGATACCGTGCTGGAGATCCATCCGGATGCGACTGTCATTAGCGACATTTTGGACAACTATTCGGCGGAACAGCTGCTGAATATCATCATCAAAGGCGGCGATATCATGCCGGAATGCGACGAAGAAGAACGTGAGCATCACCATGACCATGATCACGAACACCATCACGAACATCATCATGACCATGAGCATCATCACCATCATGATGACGACGATGATGAAGACGAACCGTTCAAGAACCTGGTCCTTCATCCGGAACATGTCTTCACGGAAGAAGAACTCGCGGCGATTTTCGAACGGATCCCGGAAGATATCATCCGGATCAAGGGTTATGTGCATGGACAAACGGATACCCTGTATTTCAACTATGTCCTGAACGAACATCATATCTTCACGGGTTCACCCAAGGAAGAAGCGCTTGTTTCGATCATCGGTACAGTCATAGACAAAGACCTGTTCAAGGAGCTTTTCCATGATTAAGCCGGTCTATGTCTTTTCCGGTTTCCTGGATTCCGGAAAGACCAAGGCGATCAAGGAGACACTGTACAATCCGCGTTTCAACGAAGGTGAGCGGACTTTGATCATCTGTTTCGAAGAAGGGGATATCACATATGACGAAAAGTTCCTTGGCATCACCAACAGCAAGGCCGTCTATCTCGATTCGATCAATGATCTGACGTTCGATAAACAGAAAGAACTGGATAAGCAGTACCGTCCGGAGAGGGTCTTTCTGGAACTCAACGGGATGGAAGACGACAATCTCCTGTATGACAATGGTTTCATCAAAGATTGGGAACTTGCCCAGACGCTGACGGTCATCGATGCATCGAAATTCAATCTGTATATGACTAACATGCGTCAGTTCATGTATAACCATATCGTCAATGCGGAGATGGTGATCCTGAACCGTTCCGATGGCCTGGATAAGCGTTATCTGAGAAACAATATCAAATCGATCAACCAATACTGCGAGCTGATCTATGAAGACAAAGACGGAAACGTGACCAGTCAGATCGAAGATGAGCTGTTCGATATATCGAAAGATCTGGATATCAGCGATTACGATTACGGACTCTGGTTCATGGATGCGATCGATAATCCGGAGAAGTATGACAAAAAAAAGATCTCGATCAGAGTGAAATATGCAGGAGAGATCGATGATTACGATAATGTGGTGATCATGGGCAGGAAAGCCATGGTGTGCTGCGCAAACGATATCACGGATATCGCCCTGCCATGCATCGGCGTCAAACCTGAAGAGATCGACAAGGACAAGTATTATAAAATGACAGGCATCGGCCGCTGTATCATGAACGAGGAAGGAATGAAAGTCCCGGCCTTGGAAGTCAAGAGCTATGAAGAAACCGATGCGCCTGCTGATGAACTGGTGACTTTCAATTAGGAGTACGTATGGACATTATTAAAGCGATATTATTCGGAATCATCGAGGGTATCACGGAATGGATGCCGATCTCATCCACGGCCCACATGGATATCCTCAATCGTTTCATGCCATTGAATGTGACAGAAGAATTTTATGAAGTATTCGAAGTCGTGATACAGCTGGGAGCGATCCTGGCATTGCTGATCGTATTCTGGAAGAAGATCTGGCCGTTCCCTGGAAACAAGAATGAGAAAGGGCTTTTTGCTTTGATCAGAAAAGATAAGTTCTTCCTGTGGGTCAACATCGTGATCGCCTGTCTTCCCGCGATCGTTTATGAACTGTTCCTGGAGGATGTCTTCACTTTCGTGACCCCGCAGAACAAGATGACCATCATCGGCATCTCGCTGATCCTGGTCGGTTTTGTTTTCCTGATCGTGGAAAGTCTCATCAGAAACAGAAAACCATCGATCGAAACTACAGCGAAACTGACAATGGTTCAGGCCTTGATCATCGGACTGGCGCAGCTTGTGGCAGCGGTCTTTCCGGGCGTATCCCGTTCCGGGGCAACGATCATCGCCGCCTTGCTGCTGGGTGTTTCAAGAACGGCTGCAGTCGAGTTTACATTCGAACTTGCGATTCCGGTCATGTTCGGAGCAAGCCTGATGAAGCTGCTGAAGTATTCAGGAGCCATTTCTTTCTATGAGATCCTGATCCTGCTGACCGGCTGCATCAGCGCTTTTATCGTATCTTTGTTTATCATCCGTTTCGTTCTGAACTATATCAAGAAACATACTTTCTCCATCTTTGGGATCTATCGCATCCTGATGGGCATCATCGTACTGATTTTGCTGAGGTGATATGGACTACAAACTGGCCGGTGCGATCTTTCTGGAGGGAATACTATCTTTCTTATCGCCTTGCGTCCTTCCGCTGATACCTTTGTATCTTTCTTATCTGGCAGGGGACAGCAGACGCATCGATGAGGAAGGGAATGTTGCTTATGACGGCAAGCAGGTCTTTCTCAGGACCGTATTGTTTGTTGCCGGCATCAGCTGCACCTTCGCGATCCTAGGTTTCGCGTCACATAAACTGAGCGACTTGCTGACGGACTACCGCGAGATCATTGCGATCATCGGGGGAACTCTGCTGATCGTTTTCGGTCTGCATCAGATCGGAATCATCAATATCGATATCCTGTCCAAGGAATGGAAGCTCCGTTTCGATTCCGTGATGCAGGGGATGAATCATTTCAAAGCGTTCCTGTTCGGCTTTCTGTTCTCATTCGGCTGGTCGCCCTGTATCGGACCGATGCTGGCAAACGCTTTGCTGCTCGCTTCCGTCAATGACGATCCGGCATACATCGTGATTTATGCCGCGGGAATGCTGCTGCCGTTTCTGCTGACCGGTCTTTTCAGCAATAAGGCATTACGCTTCCTGTCGGAAAAAAAGAAATATGTAAAATACGTGACCGTCATCGCCGGAATCATCATGATGCTATCGGGCGGATACATGATCCGCGACGCTTCCCGTACGATCATCGCAGGCAAAACGCTGAACGAACAGGAAACGATGAATGATCAGGAATCAGCCGACATCATGAATCACCGTTTTACGACCTCTTCCGGGAAAGAGATCGCGTTATCGGATTATAAGGGACAATATATCTATCTCAATTTCTCTACGACCTGGTGCACCTATTGTCAGGAAGAGATTCCGGTCTATGAGAAGTTCGCAGAAAACAACGAGATTCAGTGTTTCTACGTGATGTCTCCCAAGATGGAATACAGCCAGGGAGATATCGACCGATATCTGGAAGAAACCGATCTGAAGATCGACGTCATCCTCGATGAAGAAGCGGCGCTGTTCTACTACTGCGGAGTGAACAGCTATCCGACATCCTTTATCATTTCCCCGGATAACGAGTTTCTTACTTACGCGACAGGCGCTTTATCGGAAGATGGTTTCGATCAGTTCTTCGCTTACAGCAGGTCTCTGTATGAGGAAACGGATTCCGGAACTGAATAATAAATCATGTTATTTACTGAAAAGTATCGTACAATATTTGGATAGGAGGATTTGCACATGAGAAAACTAAGAACTGTCATAACGACGCTGCTGGTGATCGCGATGGTGATCTCTATTGCAGCTTGCGGCAAGAAAAACGAAAACTCGCTGGCTGGCGTCTGGGAGTATACGGACACGGAAAGCGATCTGGGCGCCGTCTATGATCTGAAAGAAGACGGAACCGGAACTTATACGATGAAAATCGGTGAAACCGACGTGACTTATGAGTTGAAATACGAAGTGAAAGACGGACATCTTCTGGTGACCTATGTCAATAATGAAACATTTACCGAGGACGATGTCTTTGATTCCGAATTCACTTTGAAGGATGCCGATACAATGATCATCAAAGATTCTACCGGCATGGAGATGACGTTCAACAAGAAATAAGGATCATCCCATTGATTGAAACATAAGAAAACCTCTCATTTCCGAGAGGTTTTTATTTTGAATCAATCAGTTAGTAATTATTTGATGATCTTGGTAACGGAACCGGAACCGACAGTTCTGCCGCCTTCACGAATAGAGAACTTTGTTCCTTCTTCGATAGCGATCGGCGCGATC